>JACQRS010000092.1 GCA_016206385.1 Candidatus Rokuibacteriota bacterium
CGCTGTATTGCCACCGGGATGCCTTCCTTCTTCCCTCCTCCGTTTGGGCTAACGCGGGAGTGTTATTCTACGGCATCTCCGCGTCCTACGTCGAGGGGCTGTTCCGAACCGGGGACTTGACACAAAAGGTTAAGATGATTAACTAATAGGGTGTCTCGTAGCCCGATGAACGACGACCTGACCGCGGACAGCCGCCATCTGGTGGAGCTCCTCACCACGCTGCTCTCCTCCACCTTCCGCCAGATCCTCTGGAAGCAAGCTCTCGAGCTCGAGCTGAACTACTCCCAGGCCCAGGTGCTCTTCCACCTGGCCAAGAATCCCGGGGCCCTCATGAGCGATGCGGCGCGAACCTTCGGGATCACGCTCCCCGCCCTGACCCAGGTGGTGGATCGGCTTGAGGCCAAGGGCTTCCTCCGGCGCCACGAGGACTCTCGGGACCGGCGCCAGGTCCGCCTCTTGCTCACCCGTGAGGGACAGGCGCTCGCCCGGGAGCTGGAGGACCTCCAGGTGAAGGGGCTGGCCCGGGTGCTGGAGCGCCTCGCGCCGGCGGACAGGAAGGACGTGATCCGCGGCATCGAGCGCCTGGTCTCCGCGGCACGGGGAGAGCTATGAGACGCGCGGGATCGGCGCTGCTCCTGGCGCTCCTCCTGGCAGCGTGCGGTCAGTCCCAGGCCCAGGACCCCAAGAAGAAGGGGCCGGCCGAGCTCAAGCCCTTTTCCGTCACCGTGGCCAGGGTGGAGGCGCGCTCGATTCAGCGAAGCGTGGAGACGATCGGAAGCGTCCTCGCCTGGGAGGAGGTCCCGGTCAAGTCCGAGCTGCCGGGCACGCTGGCCCGTCTCCGGGCCGATCTAGGCGACCGCGTGAGCGCGGGCGCGATCCTCGCCGAGTTCGACAAGCGCGAAGCCCAGCTCGCCACCGAACAGGCGGAGGCCGACCTTCTGGGCTCCCGCGAGGCCCTGGCGCGCGCCCGGGCCACCACCGATGCCAGCCGGGCGAACCTGACTCGGGTCAGGGAGCAGCTCGCGACGGTCAAGGCCGACGTCGAGCGGGCCCGGGCCCAGCTCCACTGGGCGACCCTTGAGCTCGAGCGGAGCCAGCAGCTTCTCGCCAAGGAGCTGATCGCGGCCCGCGACGTTGACAACGCCCGCACTCAGCATCAGGTCGCCGTGGCTCAGCTCCAGATGGCCGAGACGGCGCTCACCCAGCATCCCGACCAGGTGCGGATCGCCCAGGCCCAGCTCGATTCCGATCTCGCCGCCCTCAAGGTGGCGGAGGCCCAGGTGAGGCAGCGCGAGGCAGGCTTCGCCCTCGCCCAGAAGCGGCTCGGCGACACCACCGTGCGCGCGCCCCTCGCGGGCCTCGTCGCCCGCCGGCATATCTCGCCCGGCGAGTACGTGCGAGAAAACGCGGTCCTGTTCACGCTCGTGGTGGCCGACCCGCTGAAATACACCGGGACCATTCCCGAGCGGTTCGCTCCCGAGGTGAGCCCGGGACAGCCGCTTCAGCTCGGCGTGGAGGCGTATCATGGCCGCACCTTCACCGGTCAGGTGACCCGAGTGGCCCCGGCTGTGGACGTCCAGACGCGAAGCCTCTCCCTCGAAGCGCGCGTGCCGAACCCGGACGGCCGGCTCAAGCCCGGCTTCTTCGCCAAGGGTGTGGTCCTCACGCGCCGGGAGGATGGCGTCGCCTTCGTGCCCACCGACGCGGTGACCTACTTCGTCGGCATCAGCAAGGTCTTCGTCGTCACGGACGGCAAGGTCCAGGAGCGGAGGGTCCGCACCGGGGTGCGCGACGGCGGCTGGGTGGAGATCCTGGAAGGCGTCAAGCCGGGAGAGACTGTGGCCACCGGCAATCTCTCCCACCTCTTCTCCGGTGCCCCGGTGACCGTGGTGCCGGGCAAGGCCAGCGAGAAATAGGATGGGGTTCCTCGAGGTCTTTGTCCGCCGCCCCGTGTTCACCACCATGCTGATCGTCTCGCTGGTGGTGCTGGGCGCCGCCTCTTTCGTCCAGCTCGGGGTGGACATCTTTCCGAAGGTGGACCTGCCCACCATCACGATCACCACGCGCCTGCCGGGCGCCAGCCCCGAGGAGATCGAAAGCCAGATCACCAAGCCGATCGAGGAGGTGGTCAACACCATCAGCGGCCTCGACGAGCTCCGGTCGAGCACCATCGAGGGGCAGTCCCAGATCTTCGCCACCTTCGTCCTGGAGCGCGATGTCCAGGAG
>JACQRS010000097.1 GCA_016206385.1 Candidatus Rokuibacteriota bacterium
CACGGCCGTGGTGATCTTACCGAGAAGCGTGGGGGTGCCCATGGAGCCGAAGACGGCCTGGCTCCCCGCGCCGCCGAAGGCCGAGCCGATGTCGGCGCCCTTGCCAGCCTGAAGCAGCACGATGGCGATAATGGCCAGGCTCACCAGGACGTGCAGGATCACGAGCAGCGTGAACACGGAGTCTCACTCCTTTGCGGCGGAGCCAGCCCGCGGCGCCGACTTTCTGACGATCTCGATGAAGGTGTCCGCCTGAAGGCTCGCCCCGCCCACCAGGGCGCCATCGATCTCCGGCTCCTCGAGCAGCGGAGCCACGTTCTCCGGCTTCACGCTCCCCCCGTAGAGGATGCGGACGGCCTGGGCGACCTCCTTGGAAGCCAGCTCGGAAAGGATTCCGCGGAGGGAGCCGTGCACCTCTGCCCCCTGGGCGGGGGTCGCATTCACCCCTGTGCCGATGGCCCACACGGGCTCGTAGGCCAGCATACACCGGACGATCCCGTCGCGCGAGGCGCCCGCCAGGCCCCCACGGAGCTGCCCCTCCACGACGTGAAAGGTGAGCCCCTGACGCCGCTCCTCGGCCGTCTCGCCCACGCAGAGGAGGGGCGTGAGGCCGTGGGCGACGGCGGCGTGGAGCTTGCGGTTTATCAACGCGTCGCCCTCGCCCAGGTGCTGACGTCGCTCCGAGTGACCGAGGATCACGAGGCGACAGCCCAGTTCGGCCAGCATGGCCGGGGACACCTCCCCGGTATAAGCGCCGCTCGCCTCCCAGTGGCAGTTCTGGGCCCCGAGACCGATAGACGATCCCGCCAGCACCTCGGCCACCGCTGCCAGCGCCGTGAAGGGCGGGCAGAGCACGACCTCGACCCCGCGCGCCCGCCTGAGCTTCTCCCTCACCGCGGAGGCCAGCGCCCGGGCCTCCACAAGGGTGCCGTTCATCTTCCAGTTGGCCACCACCATGGGGGTACGCCTCGGCCGTGCGACGGTGATCGGCACGTGCTAGGCCTCGCTGAGAGCGACCACGCCGGGGAGCTCCCGCCCCTCAAGAAATTCTAAAAAGGCGCCCCCGCCCGTCGAAACGTAGCCGATCCGGTCAGCCACGCCAGCCCGGTGAACCGCCGCCACGGTATCGCCACCCCCCACCACCGTGAAGGCTCGCGAGCCCGCCACGGCCCGGGCCAGCTCCAGCGTCCCCGTCGCGAACGCCGGATTCTCAAAAACCCCCATGGGCCCGTTCCAGACCACTGTCCGGGCGGAGCTGAGCGCCTCTTGGAAGCGCGCCAGGGTGGCGGGGCCGATATCCAGCCCCATCAGATCCGCCGGGATCTGCCGGATGCTCACGGTCCGAACCTCGTCCGCACCGTCCGGCCCCGCGGCCACCACCGCATCAACGGGGAGCGCCACCTGAAGGCCGCGGACACGGGCCCTGGCGAGCACCTGCCGGGCCGCCTCCACCAGCTCCGGCTCCACCAACGACCGGCCCGGATCGTGGCCGAGCGCCCTGACGAACGTGAAGGCCATCGCCCCACCGACCAAAAGCGAATCGACCTTCTCGAGGAAGCGCTGGATCAACCCCAGTTTGTCCGAGACCTTGGCGCCACCCAGGATGGCGACCAGGGGGCGATCGGGCAATTCCAAGATCCGCCCGAGAACCTCCAGCTCCCGCCGCAGCAAGAGGCCCGCCGCCGCGGGCTTCAGATACCGGGTGACCGCCACGATAGAGGCATGGGCCCGATGGCAGGCGGCGAAGGCATCATTGACGTAGGCCTCGGCCAGGCGCGCCAGGGACTGGGCAAAGACCGGGTCGTTGGCCTCCTCCTCCGGGTGGAAGCGCAGGTTCTCCAAGAGCAGGCACGCGCCGGGCTTGAGCGCCTCGACGAGCGTTTCCGTCGCCTCGCCGACGCAGTCAGGCGCCAGCGGCACCGGCTGACCCAGGAGTTCCTCAAGGCGGGTTGCGACGGGCGCGAGGGAATACCGAGCGTCTCGCCTCCCTTGAGGGCGCCCGAGATGGGAAGCCAGGACGACGCTCGCCCCAGCTTTGAGGCAATGCTGGATGGTGGGCAGCACCGCCCGGAGCCGGGTGTCATCGGCCACGCTCCCGCTGGCCAATGGCACATTGAAGTCGGCCCGGAGGAAGACGCGCTTTCCCTGGAGGTCCAGGTGCTCGACGCTCAGCTTGGGCATGTGAACCGCCCAGCGGGTCCTGTCGCGGCGATCACCCCAGCCGTGCTCGCACCCCCGCCCGGTGTGGGGACCCCCGC
>JACQRS010000093.1 GCA_016206385.1 Candidatus Rokuibacteriota bacterium
AGCCCGTCCGAACGTAATCGGTCATTCTGCTACGGAGTGTAGTGCTACATCGTGTAGCACGTCAAGGAGTCTCACCGAGCCACCATCGGGGCGGGTCGTAGATCGCGATGTCGGCTGGTCCAGCTAGATCCCGATTCTATCTGAGCGGCAGCCGAAGGGGGAAAGGGGGGGCGGCCCACAAGCCGCCCTCCCTTCAGGACGTGCCTCTGAAAGCTCCATCAGCGTCTGCAGGCCTCGTCGAACCCGGGCGGGAGCGCCAGGACCGTCACCTCATCGTCGCCGGGCGTCGAATCCCGAGCGAAGAGCTCCGGGACCACCACCAGGTGGCTGCCATCCGGGAGACGCCGGACCGCCACGTCCGCGGGGCCGGTCAAGTCCGCCCAGGAACCAGTGGGATTGACCTCCAGGGTCGTGCCCGTCTTGCCAGGGCAGTTCACGTACAGGCGGTGCGGGATGTCGCCCCGGATCTGAGTATTCAGCATGGTACCGCCAGACGTGAAGTCCAGACCGTCCAGAGCGCCCATGTCCCGGTCGAGGGGGGCGGGGAGCCGACCGGCCCCGAAGTCGCTGATGCTCAGGGCGTAGATCCCTCCGCCCGCCGGGTCAGGAGCCCCCGCCACCGGTCCGACGGTGTTCACGTAGACCTTCCCGTCGATGGGGGAGACCTCGACACCGTCAGGATTCCCGGGGATCGGGACGAACATCGGCTTCTCCATCGGCCTCTTGCCGTCGGCTAGATCGTCCAGGGCGCCGACGGGAATCATCCAGATGCCGCCTTTCGGCTCGAAGGGGGGCACGAACTGGTCACCGCCGAAGGCGGTGTCAGCCACGTAGAGGTTCCCACTTTTGTCGAAACCGAGGGCGTTGATGAGGATGATCGGGCTCCCCGTGATCTCTTCGAATACGGAGCCAGGGCCCGTACTGATCTCGCCCAGGATCCTTCCGTCTTCGTTAAAGGCGAGGAACTTGGTCTGGAGGCGGGACCGCTCCTGGATCACGTTCCCCCTGCCGTCCCGGAGTGGGGCCGAACCCACACAAGCGAAGATGGTTCCCTTGGGGAACCTCCGGGTGCCGACGGGGATCACGCCCATCCCCAGCGGGGCCGTCAGGCCGGTGATGAGTTTGTCGTTGACCATCTTCAGTTCGCCGGACGGGAGGACCTCCAGCTTGCTGATGTACCCTTCGCCCTCCGTCCACGCGAAGGACGGGGCCCTGTTCGGGCCGATCTCGGCCGCGTTGGAGATGAACACAAAGCGGCCGTCCGCGCTGAAGATCGCCCCTTCAGGGTTGTCGAAGGCCTTGATGACCTGCTTCACCACGGCCGGGACGGGATGAACGCCCGAGTGCACTTGCCCGTACGAGAGGCCCGCGGGCGCAACGGAGAAGACCATGACCGCCAACAGGCCCCACACCAGTTTACCTTTCATCATCGTTCCGCTCCCTTCTCGCACGACCATATCCATGTACCTCTATTCCTCTACTCTCCTCGGCCCTTTTGGTCCTCCTCTACCTCGCGTCAAATGTCTCGCGCCAACCCCGGCAGCGAGGAGAAGCCCCGCGGTCCTGAGTCCCGTCTTCGATATCCAGAACCCCGTATGCCGCCGATCACCCATGGTGGCTGCGCAGCCTAGCACCGGGACGTTCACCCGTCAAAGACCGCGTCCGGGCGGTGTCCGGATCACGACGGCACTACCTTGGCCACCCGTCGGTCCAGTGACTTCGCCAGGAGGCGCAGAAGATTTGTCCTCAGGCGCCCGATCTCGTTCAGCCGAGGAGTCGGGGGATCCGTCAGGCCAGCCGCCGCCCGGAGGTGCTCGAGCGTATCCTTCACACGCAGATAGGTCGGCCGGTCGCTGAGAGCCAGGTGGACCTCGAAGGCGGTGAAGAGGTAGTCGGTCAGCACGCCGAAAAGCTGGCGGGCGACCGCCGGGCGGTCTCCATGCTTGGCCAGCGCGTCGAGCAGCTGCCGGATCTGGAAATAGAACAGCACGCGGAATCCCGCCTTGACACCCTCCTCGTTCCGCGCCGCGAGACGCGCTTCGATCCACGGATCAATGGCCGTCCCGTACTGCCGGTCGACCTCCACAGCCAGGACTTTCAGCGGCGGTGTCGGAAACGTGCGCTGATATCGGGCCTTAAGGAGGAAGCCCGGCTCGGCAGGGTTCGACGGTCGGGGCCGTATCTCGCCGCGATAGACCTTCGCAGCGAAGTCGAAGTGCTTGTCCTTCCATTCGATGAGCTCCTTGATAAGCCGGAAGTCCCGAGCGACCTGGGTCTCTCGAAGGGCAAGGCCGGCGAAGTGGAAGAGGTGGGCGTCGGCCCCGACGGGCGTCAGGAGGACCGCCACCGCAGCCAAGATGAGACCGCTGCGGGTCACGCTACGCTTCCTGTGGCACGGTGGCTTCCGCCCACCCGCGAACCCACCACAAGAGGTAGCCGACACCGATACCCCAGAGCCCAACAATCGCGGCCCCTCCGAAGGGGAGAAACACGCCGTACTCGATCGGTGCCCGCAGCGCGTCGAACCCGTAGAAGGGAATCAAGAGGCCGAAGAGCAACCATCCGGGAGGGTACAGAGCGCCGAGAG
>JACQRS010000116.1 GCA_016206385.1 Candidatus Rokuibacteriota bacterium
CGGCGTCCTGCGCTTCGCCCCCTGCTACGGCTCCTCGGCATGTCGCTCGCGCGGGCATCCCCGGCGCTTCGAGATAGGACCCCATTGCCGTCCCACCCGCTGCGTCAGCGATATTCGCACTATTCACGGGCGATCTCCCAGATGTCGGGGCCGGCGAAGTCCCAGGGGAGGCGGCCCTCGTCGCACGCGTCAGGCTCGGCGGAGAAGTGCCTGTCGGTGAAGTAGATGATGCGCCCCCGCGTCGATGCGAGGTTTCGACAGCCGTGAGCCACCCCGGGCGGGATCAGCACCAGGCGCGAGCGGCCGTCACCCAACACGAGCCGCATGCGCGCGCCTTCGGTCGGTGAGCCCGCCCGGACATCGAGGAGCACCAGGAGCACCTTGTCTCCCGGCGGCACATACCAGATGTCCGTCTGCGCGCGGTGGAGATGAAACCCCTTGATCGCGCCTGGCTCCATCTCGCTGTAGTTCACCTGAGCGATGCCAAAGCCCGGAAACGCCGCCGAGGCGCCCGCCGAGAATCGGTCGAGCTCGGTGAAGGACCCCCCATCGTCGGTGTGGCGGGTCAGCTCGGCCGCCTCAACTCCCTTGATCTGGGACGCCGGCGAATAGTCCTGAACCTGAAACGCGCGCCGCGCCGCCTCGCTCAGCTCCATGACCGTGCCCCCATTTCTCTGAGCCGAAACCTGACCGTCAGATGAGGCCGACCTGCGAGCGGTCGCCCAGCATGAGGTTGTAGGACCTTGGCTTGGCCTCGGACCGGTAGATGGTGACGTTCCGCCCCACCAGGCTCGACTCGATCCGCCCCCCCACGTCCGTGATGCTGGAGCCCTCCAGGATGATGGAGTGCTCGACCTCGCTGCCGCGGATCACCACCTGATCGCCGATGGCGGTGAAGGGGCCGATGTACGCGTTTTCGATCATCGCCCCCTTGCCGATGATGGCGGGCCCGCGAACCACGCTCTGGACGATCTTGGCCCCGGCCTCGATGACGACCTTGCCGTGGATCTCCGACGCCTCCAGCTCCCCCTCCACGCGGGGCTCGAGGGTGTCCAGGATGATGCGGTTGGCCTCCAGGATGTCCTCCAGCTTTCCGGTGTCCTTCCACCAGCCCTCGATCACGTGGGGCCGCACGGTCAGGCCCCTCTCGATCAGCCACTGGATCGCGTCGGTGATCTCCAGCTCGCCCCGCCAGGACGGCTTGATCGCCTTCACCGCGTCGAAGACGTGGTGGTCAAACATGTACACGCCGACGAGGGCCAGGTTGGAGGGCGGCTTGGACGGCTTTTCGACGAGGCGGACCACCTTGCCGTCCTTGAGCTCTGCGACGCCAAACTGCTGAGGGTTCGGGACCCGTGCCAGGAGGATCTGGCAGTTCGGCTCCATCTCTTGAAACGCCCGCACCAGCGGGGCGAGCGGCTCGCGCACGAGGTTGTCGCCCAGGTACACGACGAAGCGCTCCCGCCCGATGAAGCGCTCGGAGACCAGGACCGCGTGGGCCAGCCCCAGCGGAGCCTCCTGCTCGATATAGGTGACAGAGACCCCGAAGCGGCCTCCGTCCGAGACCGCCTCCATGATCTCGTGCTTGGTGTCCCCGACGACGATGCCGATCTCGCGGATTCCCGAGGCCGCCAGGGCCTCGATCCCGTAGAAAAGGATCGGCTTGTTGGCCACCGGGAGGAGCTGCTTGGCTGACGTGTAGGTGATCGGGCGGAGCCGGGTTCCCCGCCCCCCTGAGAGGATCAGGCCTTTCATCGCTCCCTCACACCCACTTTACCTAGTCACCGGCCCGTCTTCCAGGATAGACTTGCAAAAGGCCTTTGACTTGATCGGGATACGGGATATTATAAAGCACGGCTTGGCGGAGGAGAGTGGCATGAAAACGCTGAAAGAGATGCTGGTGGAGGCGCGGCAGGCGGTCCGGGAGGACACCCCGGAGACGCTCAAGGCCCGCCTCGACGCCGGCGAGCCGCTGGTCCTGATCGACGTCCGCGACCCCGATGAGTACCGCGACGGCTACATCGAGCCCGCGGTCAATATCAGCCGGGGGTTCCTGGAATTCAGGATCGGGACCGCGGTCAGCGACCCCAACACCCCCATCGTCCTCTACTGACAGACCGGCCTCCGGTCGGTCCTGGCCGGCAAAGCCCTCAAGGAACTCGGGTTCACCAACGTCACTTCGCTCGCCGGGGGGTACCAGCGGTGGGTTCAGTCCGGGCTCCCCACCGTCAAGGACTCGCCGCTCAACACCGACCAGATCCAGCGCTACAGCCGTCACTTCCTCCTCGGCCAGATCGGCGAGAAGGGACAGCGAAAGCTCCTCCGCTCCAAGGTGCTGCTGATCGGGGCCGGCGGCCTGGGCTCCCCGACGGCGATCTACCTGGCCGCCGCCGGCGTGGGCACCCTCGGGATCATCGACGGCGACCGCGTGGACATCTCGAACCTCCAGCGGCAGATCCTCCACCGGACCCCTGACATCGGCCGCCCCAAGGCGGAATCGGCGACAGACACCATCAAGACGCTGAACCCGGATGTGAACGTGATCCCGTACCCCACGCGGATCACGGTGGACAACATCGTGGACATCATCCGGGACTACGACCTGATCATCGACGGGTCGGACAACTTCGAGACCCG
>JACQRS010000108.1 GCA_016206385.1 Candidatus Rokuibacteriota bacterium
GCTGATGAGACAGTGAAGCGCGAAGTGCTGGAGCGAAGTCTGGAGGAATTGAAGCACCACGTGGCTACGCTCCAGGCCCGGATAGAGGAGTTGGAACAACGAATTCGGGCGTGATGCCCCCTCGACACGACTGCGCGAATCCTGCAATGTATTTGTCGCTCGTGTAGGTATCGCGTCGCTGCTGTGATTCACTGGCGGGCCAAGGTTCCATTCAAGTTAGTTGGGATCTTGGTGCCGCCAGCATTTGAGCCGCACAACAATTCGCCCGCTCCTGCATGACGCATTGCGCCATGTAAGTGAGAGGGCGGAAGCCTGTCCGGGACTTGAAACTGTACGCGTGTACGAAAGTACGAATGTACCCGGGTGACCTTTCCGACGAAAGCCGCACCCTCCCCTCAGGTTGGACTGTGGCCAATCCGAAATCCGAAGTTCGAAATCAGGATTCATTTCGCATTCCACATTCCGATTTGTAACCGTACACTCGTACGCTCTCGTAGGTAAGTCCGCGCGATGAGACAACTGCACCATGTGAACAGGGAGGAGCGGCAGCGAATCGAGCAGTGCCTGGCCGCGGAGCTGGCCAGTGACTGCAGCGTGGTCTTTGCGTACCTCTACGGTTCCTTTGTGGAGTCCCAGCCCTTTCACGATATCGATGTGGGGATATATCTCCAGACCGTCCGAGCCGAAAGGTTCAGCGCCACAGCTCTGGACTTGGCCCAGCGCCTGAGCGACAGGGCGCGAAAACCAGTGGATGTTCGCATCCTGAATGTGGCCCCGGTGTCGTTCGTGTACCATGTCCTGCGGGGACAGCTCGTTTTTTGCCGCGACGATGCGGTCCTCGCCGAGATTATGGAGCGCACCGTGTCCCGTTACCTTGACATCGCCCCGCTGGTGCGGCGGGGGACCCAGGAAGCCTTCGCAGCATGAAGCTCGACTACGGCCAGGTCTTCGACGTACTTCAGCACAATCTGGGCGACCTGCGGGCATTTGCCGCGGCGGTGCTGCGGCTGCTCTGATCTGAACCTGACGGGTTGGCGTTTCGTGCCGTTTGCCTCGGGCGGCGTAGGTGAGGCTCAGGCTCGAACGCTGCAACTCAAAGCGAAAGCCGTACGAGAGTACGAATGTACGAGCGTACGGGATCCACTCGGATCCGCCCCTTGGACCTTGCCACCTCGACTTCGGTTCAATGCCAGAAGCTGGGCCGGAGGCCGATTCCGCATTTGGTCCATTCGCACCCTCGTACATTCGTACGCTTCTGACCTTCTTGCGGGAGGAATCCGGACGATGAGCGCTCAGAGGAAGCGCAGCCGGCCACAGGGGACGGGTGATGAAGTCATCCCGGTGGTGATCCTGTGCGGGGGGAAGGGGACCCGGCTCAAGGAACAGACGGACATGATCCCGAAGCCGCTGATCGAAATCGGCGGCAAGCCGATCCTCTGGCACATCATGAAGCTCTACTCGCACCACGGCTTCAACCACTTCATCCTCTGCCTGGGCTATCTGAGCGAGAAGATCAAGGAATTCTTCATGCAGTACAACGACTGGCGGCGCAGCGACCTGCGCGTCGAGCTGGGTGGGCCGGGGGACGTCCAGGTGGAACGGCTGTCCCGTAACACCGAGCATTGGAGCATCGTGTTCGCCGAGACCGGGGAGGAGACCAACACCGGGGGACGGATCAAGCGCATCCAGCGGTACATCCGTGGTGACGAGTTCCTCGCCACCTACGGAGACGGGGTGGCCGACATCGACTTGGGCCGCCTCTTGATGTATCACCGGGAGAAGGGGAAGGTCGGGACGGTCAGCGTCCTGCACCCGGTGTCCGGGTACGGCATCCTCGACTTCGAGCCGGACCACACCATCGTCCAGTTCCAGGAGAAGCCGCGCCTGGACATCTGGATCAACGGGGGCTTCTTCGTGTTTCACCGCCGCATCTTCGAGTACCTGACCGACGACTGCATCCTGGAGAAGGAACCCTTCGAGCGCCTGGCAAAAGAGCGGCAGCTCGCCGCGTACCCGCATCCGGGCTTCTGGGCGTCCATGGACACGTACAAGGACTTTCAGGAACTCAATCGCCTGTGGGTGCCGGGGAATGCCCCCTGGAAGGTGTGGCATGACTGAGCCCCAGGCGTCCGAGAAGCGACACGCCTTCTGGCGGGACCGCCGGGTCCTGGTGACCGGCGCCACAGGATTCGTGGGCGCGTGGCTGACGGCCGCGCTGGTGAACGCGGGCGCGGAGGTGGTCGCGCTGGTGCGCGACCGGCCGCCCCGGACCCTCTTTGACCTCCTGGAACTCCCTGGGCGGGTGACCATGGTCTGGGGGGCGGTCGAGGATCCCGCCGTGGTGGAGCGGGCCCTGAACGAGTACGAGGTCGAGGCCTGCTTCCACCTGGCGGCCCAGGCCATCGTGGGGGCCGCCGCCCGGTCCCCCCTTTCGACCTTCGAGACGAACGTGCGGGGCACCTGGACCGTACTGGAGGCCTGCCGCCGCGTCCCGGGGGTGGCCCGCGTGGTGGTGGCGTCGAGCGACAAGGCTTACGGCGAGCAGCCGTCGCTGCCGTACGTCGAGGAGACGCCCCTGGAGGGGCGGTTCGCCTACGACGCGTCCAAGGCGTGCGCCGACGTGATCGCGCGCAGCTATGCCGCCACCTACGATCTGCCGGTGACCGTCTCCCGGTGCGCCAACATCTACGGGGGCGGGGACCTGAACTTCTCGCGGCTGGTGCCCGGAACGATCCGGTCGGCCCTGCGGGCCGAGCCGCCCCTGATCCGCAGCGACGGCACGCCGGTCCGCGACTATATGCACGTGGAGGACGCGGTGGAGGCGTACCTGCTGCTGGGCGAGCGGGTGGATGCCGCGGGGGTGCGCGGGGAAGCCTTCAACTTCGGGACGGCCGAGCCGGTGCCGGTCCTCGCCTTCGTGCGGGAGATCCTCGAGGCGGCCGGCGCGGCGCGCCTGGAGCCCCGGGTGATGGGGACGGCCACCTGCGAGCTGTCCCGCCAGTACCTGTCCTCCGCCAAGGCAGAGGCCCGCCTGGGCTGGCGGCCCCGGGTGGCCCGGCGCGAGGGGATCCGCCGCGCGGTGAGCTGGTATCGCGACTTCCTGGCCGCGGCCGGCGGGAATAGGGTGAGTTAGGGGCTGCCATGAAGCTGACGGTGATCATGCCGGTGTACAACGAGCGGGCCACCTTCGGCGAGATCTTCCGCCACGTGCAGGCCGTGGAGATCGAGAAGGAGATCATCATCGTTGACAACTGCTCGACCGATGGCACCCGCGACCTCCTCCGGGCGATCAGCCAGCCGAACGTCGAGGTGATCCTCCAGCCCCAGAACTACGGAAAGGGGACGTCGGTCCGCACCGGGATCGCCAAGGCGCGCGGGGAGTCCATCATCATCCAGGACGCCGACCTGGAATACGACCCCCAGGACTACCACCGCCTGCTCCGGGAGCAGGAGCGGACGGGAGCCGTGGCCGTCTTCGGCCGCCGGGTCCCGATGGATGGGCTTCGCCAGCCGCTGGCCTTCCGCGTGGGGGGCCGGGCCCTGGCCCTGGTGTTCTCCGTGCTCTACGGGCAATGGCTCACCGACATCGCCACCTGCTACAAGCTGATCCGGGCCGATGTCCTCCAGGCGCTTCCCCTGGAGTCCTCCGGGTTCGACCTGGACTTCGAGATCCCCGCCAGGCTGGCGCTGGCCGGACACCGCATCTGCGAGGTCCCCATCAGCTACCGGCCCCGTCCGGTGAAGGCCGGCAAGAAGATCCGCGGGAGGGATGGCGTGGTCTCCCTGATGGGGCTCTCCCGTTGGCGTTTCCGCAGGTAGTGAGCGAAGCGGACCCATGATCACCCGGCACGATCCGGGGAATGTGGCCACGCTGGCCGCGCTCCCGCAGTCCTCGAAGGCCGAGGTGGAGGCATGCGAGCGGGCACCCCGCTGGGCCGTGGGTTTGGTCCTGGTGGTGGCGGCGCTGGTCCGTGTGATCGGGCTCAGCGTGGGCCTCTCGGGGGCGGCCGTTGGCGATGAGCCTTCGGTGGTGCAGCACGCGCTGGCCTTCGGAAGCGGCGACCTGAATCCCCACTACTACGTGTACCCGGCGTTTCACATGTACGTGCTCTTCGCCCTCTTCGCCGGGTACTACGCCGTGGGTCGCCTGGCCGGCCTGTTCGACTCGGCCGCGGCGTTCGCCCGCGCCTTCCTGGTGGACGCGGCCCCGTTTTATCTGCTGGCCCGCGTGGCCAGCGTCGCCGCGGGAGTGGCGGCGGTCTGGGTCCTGTACCGGTTCGCGCGCCAGCTTCTCGGGGAGCGCGGGGCCCTGCTGGCCGCGGCCCTCCTGGCCGTGAACCCGTTCCTCGTCTGGGATTCCCATTTCGCCATCGCGGACGCGCCGATGGTCCTGTTCCTCAGCCTGGGGGCGTGGGCCATTGACCGCGTGTATCGGTGGGGGCGGAGCCGGGACTACTTCTGGGCCGGGGTGGTCATCGGCCTCGGCGCGGCCACCAAGTACCTGCCCATCCTGATGGTGGTGCCGCTCGTCGCGGCCCACCTGTGGCGGGGGGCGAGGGGGGGTCGGTGGTGGGAGGCGCTCGGGGATCGCCGGCTGTGGCTTGCCGGCGGCATGGTCGCCGTCGCCTTCTTCGTCGGGTCCCCGTTCACCGTCCTGGATGCCGGAAAGGCCATCGCCCAGATCCAGACGAATGTCCTCAAGTCCGTCAGCGGTCCCTCGCAGAACCGGATCATCCTCCTGAAGCTTCTCACGGACTACGGGGTGCCATTTCTCGTCCTGGTGGGGGCGGGGACCTGGCTGGCCGCTCGCCGCGGCGGCGCGCGAGAGCGGCTGCTCCTGCTTTTTCCGGCCGTGTACCTCACGCTGGCGTTGGTCAGAGGGTACTGGGCGACGCGATACTTCAGTCCTTTCATGCCCTTCGCCTGCCTGCTGGCGGCGCTGGCACTGGTCGAGGCTGGGCGCCGCTGGCCCCGCCTGGCGGGGGGGCGATTCCTCGCCCTGGCGACGGCGGCCGTGCTGGCGGTGCCAACCTGGGCGGTGGCCCGGGATGTCCGCCTCCTCACTCGGGGCACGACGCGGGAGCAGGCGACCGCCTGGGTCGAGGCCAATGTCACGGCGGGATCCGCCCTGGCCACCGATCCCTTCTTCCGGTTTGCCCCGACCCCAGAGACGCTCCAGGCCAAGCTTGATCTCCTGGAACATCGGCCGGGCCCCAAGGCCCGGTTGGTCGCCCAGGCCCTGCGCCTCCAGCAAGGGGCCCGCTTCACCCGCCCCCGGTACCGTCTCATCTTCTCGCGCAACTACCCGGACTCTTCCGCGTTCGGGATCGCCGGCCGCCAGGACTACTACAGCGTGCCGGACTACCTCGAGCGGGGAGCGGAGTACTTCGTCATCGGCCTGCCACGGTACGGGGAATTCGAGGCGGATACGTACCGGGCCTTCTACGGCGACCTGGGCCGATGCTGCGACGTGGTCCACGAGATCCCGCCCACCGGGGATCCGCGCCTGGGGACGGCCGTCCGGATCTATCGGGTGCGGCGGCAGGGGGGATGATGTGACCCGGGTGACCCTCGCCCTCCAGGAGGCAGCCTGGCCGGCGGCGCCCGCCGTCGAGCGGATCGGCCTCTTTCTGTTTGTGATCCTCCTGCCCGTCATGGTGGTGAGCGGGCTGCCTCTCCTGGGCCGGAAGCTCCAGCCGGCCGACCTCGCGTTCCTGGTCGCCGCCGTGGCGGTGGGTCTCCGGTTGGTCCGGGAGCGGGTGTGGCCGCAGACGAACGGGCTCGGCCTGGCCTTTGCGGCCTTCCTGGTCGTCGAGGTGGGAGCGACCGCCCTCTCTTCCGACCCGGCCCGCAGCGCAATGGTTCTCGCCGGCTCGATCTACCTGGTCCTCGTGGCCGTCCTGGTGATCACGGCCGTCCGGAGCACGGAGGTCCTTCGCCGGCTGCTGGACGTGTGGCTGGCCACGACGGCGGCGGTGGCGGCGCTGGGCCTGGCGGGAGTGGCGCTCGGATATGTCATGGGCATCAGGACACCGCTGGCCCGCCTGGCCGGGGACCATTGGGTGTTCGGCCGGACCTGGCAGCTCCTCAGCACGTTCCAGAGCCCCCCGATCCCGAACCTGGCCTACAGCTACCTCCAGGTGGGGGTGTTTCTCGGCCTGGGGATGCTGGCGGGGGAGGCGGCGCCCAGGCGCCGCCGGGCGATCGCCGCGGCCGTGGCGCTCGCCCTGCTCGCCATCGCCTTCACCCAGTCGCGGGGAGTGGCGCCCATGCTCCTGGGGCTGGCGGTCTTCCTCCGGTCCAGGCCAGGCCGGGGCGCCGCCCTCGCGCGGGGCTCTGCGCTGGCCATCGGCCTGGCGCTCTTCGTGGCAGTCCAGCTCATCACCTATCTCCAGGTGGATGCCGCGAGTATTCGATGGGGCGACAGCGGAAAGCGCGTCGAGGAGCAGATCCGCCCCGACCGGCCCTGGTACATGTCCGGGCCGCTGGTCTTCATCCAGCCGGGGACGCCCTACCGCGAGGTGCAGCTCACGCTGCGCTACCTGCCGGAACACCGCGTCTTCCTCCGCGAGGCGGTCCTCGAGATGGTTCGCCAGCACCCGTTGCTGGGCGTGGGCCCGGGCCAGTTCGGCCAGGAGTTGGTAGCCCTCTGGCGGGCCGGCCGCCTGGACCCCGTGTACCGGCTGTTCTCGCCCCGCTACCCACATTCCGTGTACCTCGGGTTCCTGGCGGAGCGGGGGGTGCTGGGGCTGGGGGCTGTCCTGCTCCTCTTGGTCCTGGCGGTCCGGGCGGCCGCCGCCGCCCGAAAGGCGGCTGACCCGTGGGTGGCGGGGCTGGGCTGGGGGGCGCTGGGGTGCGTCGTGGCGTTCGTGATCTACGGTGTGGACGCGGATATCTTGAACTTCCGGTGGGTGTGGGTCCTGATCGGATTCACCGCTGTGCTGGGGCGACTCGCCAGGACGGTGCCACGGCAGGCGGCAACGTAGAGGATGTGCTCTGATGGCGACCCTGGAACGACCCGAGTTGTCGGTGGTGATTCCGGCCCTCAATGAGGAGGGGAATATCACGAAGCTGTACGACCGCCTGGTAGAGACCTTGGACCCGTTCGGACGGACCTACGAGATCCTCTTCGTGGACGACGGGTCAAGGGACGGGACGGCGGCGCTGGCGGAGGATCTCTGCCGGAAGGACCCTCGGGTGAAGCTGATCGTCCTCCGGCAGAACTTCGGCAAGGCCGCCGCCCTGTCGGAGGGGTTTACCGCAGCCCGGGGAGCACTGGTTGTCACCATGGATTGTGACCTCCAGGACGACCCGGCGGAGATCCCCAAGCTCGTCGCCAAGCTGGACGAGGGGTACGACCTGGTGTCGGGCTGGAAGTACCCTCGCCGGGACCCGTTGTCGAAGATCATCCCATCGAAGGTGATCAACTGGGTGGCGAGGTGGGTCACGGGGGTTCACCTGCACGATTTCAACTGCGGGCTGAAGGCATACCGGCTGAACGTGGTTCAGGACCTGGCCCTGTACGGGGAGCTTCACCGGTACATCCCGGTGCTGGTGAGTGGCCGGGGGTACCGGGTGGGGGAGGTCAAGGTCTGTCATCATCCCCGGCACTCCGGGCGGTCCAAGTACGGCGTTGAGCGATTCCTGCGGGGCTTCCTCGATCTGATCACCGTGACGTTCCTCACGCGATACAACAAACGCCCGATTCACTTGCTGGGGGGCATCGGCGCGCTCTTCTTCTTCCTCGGCTGTATCGCCAATGGGTATCTGAGCGTCTTGTGGCTCCTGGGGTATGGGATCGGGTACCGCCCGCTGCTGTTCCTGGGCATCCTGCTCATCATCGTGGGCGTCCAGCTCGGATGTTTCGGTCTGGTGGCCGAGATGCTCACGCAGCTCAGCCACGGAAGGGAGAGGGACAGCCTGGTCCGGCGCACCGTCGGCCTCGACGGTCGGCAGGGTGAGCCTCGCGCGAGGACATCGCCCGATCTGGGGTCGCGATCGTGAAGGTCTGCTACTGGGGGACATACCAGCGCGGATATATCCGGAACCAGGTGATCCTCTCTGGGCTCACCAAGGCAGGCGTCGAGGTCTGGGAGTGTCATGTGCCGGTTTGGCAGGATGAGGCCGAGGACAAGGTGGCGGCAATGGCAGGCCTCGCGGGACGCCTCCGCTTTCTGTTTCGTCTCCTCAACGCCTATCCTCGCCTGGCGTGGCGCTTCCTGAGGTGCCCGTCGCCAGATGCGATGTTTATCGGTCACCTGGGCCACCTGGACATGCTGGTCGCGTGGCCTCTTGCCCGCTGGCGGGGGATCCCCATCGTCTTCGACGCCCATCTGTCGCTCTTCGACATGGTAGTCCAGGATCGCGGGCTCCATAGTCCCCGCTCCTGGATCGGTAGAATCTGTCGGACCATTGATTGGCTCTCCTGCCGTCTGGCCGATCGGATTCTGCTGGCGGAGCAGGCCACGATCGAGTTCTTCTGCCGGGAGTACGGGCTCTCCTGCGAACGATTCACCCGGGTGTTCGTGGGGGCCAATACCGATGTATTTGCCCCTGGGGACCACCCGACCCCGGATGGGACCTTCACTGTGGTTCACTTCGGGAAGTACATCCCACTCCATGGGATGGACGTGATCCTGCATGCGGCAAAACGGCTGGAAGCCATGCCGGATATCCGGTTTCGCCTGATAGGCCAGGGCCAGCTTTACGCCGACGCAAAGCGCCTGGCGGCTGAGCTGGACCTCAGGAACGTCGAGTTCGTGCCCTGGGTGACCCCCAGGGAGCTGCGAGAGCACATCCGGCTGGCCGACGTATGCCTGGGAATTTTCGGGAGGACCCAGAAGGCCGGCCGGGTCATTCCCAACAAGGTGTACGAGAGCTTGGCCATGGCGCGGCCACTCATCACCGGGGACACGGAGGCGGCCCGGGAGCTTCTGGAACACGGCCGGACGGCCCTCCTATGCCCCATGGCGAATCCCGAGGCGCTGGCACAGGCCATCCTCGTGATGAAGCAGGATGCGACCTTGCGGATGCGGATCGGGGCTGCTGGCTACGAGCTTTTCCAGCGGCGATGCGCTCCCGAGGTGCTGGGTCTGGAAGTTCGTCGGTGTCTGGAACTTGCGATCGCCGCCCGGGACGGGCGGGGAGGAGCGTTGGGTGATCCAGGGAGTGGAGTTGATCGGGCTGAAAGCCCATGTGGACGATCGAGGGTATCTGGTTGAGATCCTCCGGAAGGCAGACCCCCATTTCCAGCAATTCGGCCAGGTCTATCTGGTCGGGGATCTCATCAAGGGGACGATCAAGGCCTGGCACAAACATCGCCAGATGTGGGAATGGTTCTTCGTGAGCCACGGCTCGGCCAAGTTTGCGCTCTACGACGACCGGGAGGACAGCCCGACCCACAAGGAGATCAACACCTTCGTCCTGGGGGAGCGCAACCAGGGGCTCCTGGTCGTCCCACCGGGCGTCTACCATGGCCACATGGCGCTGACGGATGATGTCCAGCTCGTGGCGGTCAGCAGCGAGGTCTACAACCGTGAGCACCCGGACGAGGTCCGGGCCCCATACGACTCCTTCGGCTACCAGTGGGACGTGCGATGGCGGTGACCCCTCGGGCGCTGGTGATCGGGGCCAACGGTCAGCTCGGCTACGACATCGTTCGCGCGCTTCGCGGGGATGGGGGGTGGGAGGTCGTGCCGCTGACCCACGCCGGGATCGAGATCACCGATCCGGGGACGGTTGCGTCGGTCCTCCAGGCGCATCGTCCAGACGTGGTGATCAACACGGCCGCCTACCATGCGGTGGATCGCAACGACCAGGCGGCGGAGTTCTTCCGGGTGAATGCCGTGGGGGTCAAGATCCTGGCGGAGGCGACGCGGGATGCCGGCGGGATCCTGGTCCACTTCAGCACGGACTATGTGTTCGATGGATCGCTTGGGCGCGCCTACCACGAGGGGGATGCCCCCAACCCCGTCAACACCTATGGCATCTCCAAGCTGGCCGGGGAGTTGCTCATCCGCGCCACCACCCCGCGCCACTACATTCTGCGGGTCTGCGGGCTCTACGGGGTGACCGGGTGCCGGGCCAAGGCGGGAATGAACTTCGTCGAGATCATGCTGGGAAAGGCCAGCCGGGGAGAGGCGATCCGGGTGGTGACCGATCAGGTGGTCTCTCCCACCTATACCGTGGATGTGGCGGAGGTCCTGGTCCGGCTGCTCCCGACGGACCGGTACGGGACGTACCACGCGGTCAATCCCGGCCCCTGTACCTGGTACGAGTTTGCCCGCGACATCTTCGAGTTGAGCGGAATGGTGGGAGCGGTGCAGGTGCTTCCCGCCACCTCGGCGGAGGTCTACTCGTCGGTTCGCCGCCCCGCCAACAGCGCGCTGGAGAACCGCGCGCTGCGCGCGGCGGGATTGCCTGACCTCCGGCACCGGCGTGAGGCGCTGGCCGCCTATCTGAAGGAGCGAGGGACACGACGTGCATAACAATCCGGCATTGATCCACGGGGTCGAGGTCAAGACGGTCCGCGTCTATGTGGATGAACGGGGGATCGTGGCCGAGATCCTGCGCTCCGACGATCCGATGTTCGAGCGGTTCGGTCAGGTGTATTACGCGACGTGCAATCCCGGCGTGGTGAAGGCCTGGCACTACCACAAGATTCACACCGACTACCTGTACTGCATCCACGGGTCAACCAAGGTCGGCCTCTACGACGACCGCCAGGACTCGCCCACCCACGGGGTCGCCAACACGTTCGTCCTGGGGCCGTACAGCCACCTGGTGATCAAGGTCCCACCGGGCGTCCTGCACGGCAACATGTGCCTCGGGGACGAGCCGTGCATCCTGGTCAACGTTCCGACCCACGTGTATGACCCCAGCGACGAGTACAAGCTCGACCCGTTCGATCCCAGTATCCCCTACCATTGGCCGGTGAAAAGCCGTTGAACCCAAACGTTGCAGTTCTCACGCAAAGACGCCAAGGGCGCAGAGAAAGACGTGAGGAGGTTCTCTTGGCGATCTTGGCCTGAAGATTCCGGGTTGAAAGTCGGTCGGTCCACGAGAGGAGGCGGCATGTGGGAGATCGCAGGAAAATCGGTGCTGGTGACCGGCGGGGCCGGGACGATCGGCTCGCACGTGGTGGATGCCCTCCTGGCGGAGGGCGCGGCGCTGGTCCGGGTCTATGACAACCTCTCGACGGGGAATCTGGCCAACCTGGATGAGGCCGAGCGAAGCGGCCGGCTGGAGGTCGTCCGCGCCGATATCCGGGACCGGGAGGACCTCGACCAGGCGATGCGGGGGATGGACTACGTCTTCCATCAGGCCTCGATCCTGCTCCTGGAAGGGGTTTCCCGTCCGCTGAAGTCGCTCGAGGTGAACATTCTCGGGACCTACCATCTCCTGGAGGCGGCGGTCCGGCATAAGGTGAAGAAGCTGGTGGCGGCGTCGTCCGCCTCGGTGTTCGGCGATCCCGCGTACCTGCCGGTGGACGAGGCCCACCCGTTCAACAATGTCACGCTCTACGGAGCCACCAAGGTGGCCTGCGAGCAACTGTATGCCAACTTCCACCACTACCACGGGATGCCGTACGTCGCGCTCCGCTACTACAATGTCTATGGTCCACGCCAGGGCCGCCACGGGGCCTACACCCAGGTCATCCCCCGCTGGTTCGACCAGATGGAGACGGGAGAGCCCCTGACCATCTTCGGCGACGGGTCCCAGAGCATGGACTTGATCTTCGTGGGGGAGATCGCCCGGGCCAACCTCCTGGCACTCAAGAGCGACGTCACCGCCGACTGCTTCAACATCGGGAGCGGGGTCGAAACGTCGGTGAAGGAGCTGGCTGGCAGGCTCCTGGCCCTCACGGGCTACGAGAAGGGGATCGTGCATATCCCGCACGACGTGAACCTGGTGCGGCGCCGGCGTTGCTCGACGGCCAAGGCAGAGCATCTCCTGGGCTTCGTGAGCGGGACCTCCGTGGACGAGGGATTGTCCGCCTACCTCGACTGGCGGAAGCGGATGCGGGAGCGGCGGTGAAGGCGTTCCTCCTGGCGGCCGGGAAGGGGGACCGGCTTCGCCCCCTGACCGACCGCCTCCCCAAGTGTCTCCTGGAGGTGGGCGGGCAGCCGCTCTTGGGCCGGTGGCTGGATATGTGCCGGGCAGCCGGCGTGCGGGAGGTCCTGGTGAACACCCACCACCTGGCCGATCAGGTGGTGGCCTATCTCCGGCAGCGCAGGGGCGATCCGGCGGTGTCCGTCGTGCATGAGCCCCGGCTCCTGGGGAGCGCGGGGACCGTGTGCGCGAATCTGGAGTTCGTTGGGGACGGTCCCGACTTCCTGGTCATCTACGTGGACAACTATGCCGTGCTCGACCTGGCCCGGCTGGTCGCCCGGCACCGGTCGTGCCGCGCCGACTTCACCCTGGTGGTGGCGCCCACCGAGTGCCCCACGGAAAAGGGGATCGTGGCGCTGGATACAGCGGATCGCGTCATCGCCTTCCAAGAGAAGCCCACCCGCCCCTCCTCGAACCTCATGAACGGGGGGATCTACGTGGTGGCCACCGCTTTCATGCGGGAAATCGCCGAGCGCCTCGGGGACCGGACTCCCCTGGATTTCGGCTTCGACGTCCTTCCACAGGCGGTCGGCGCGGGCCGGACGTATGCCTTCCGGCTGGGACCGGACGAGTTCCTGATTGACGTGGGAACGCCCACGGACTACGCCCGGGTCATGGGAGGGCAGCCCGCATGATCATCAGCATGGTCCCGCTCCGTGTCAGCCTGGTAGGCGGGGGAACGGACCTTCCGGATTACGCCACCCGGTACGGGGGCGCTGTCCTGAGCCTGGCCCTGGACTCATACGTGTACGTGGTCGTGAAGCCGATGTTCGACGAGAACGTCAAGGTCCGGTACAGCATTGTCGAGAACGTCTCGCACGCCGATCAGCTCAAACATGACATCGTGCGCTCCTGCCTGAAGTTCCACGGGATCCACAACAAGATCGAGATCATCACGACGGCCGATCTGCCGACGGAGGGCACCGGCCTGGGATCGTCCAGCGCCATCACCGTCGGCCTGCTCCAGGCCCTGTACACCTACAAGGGGGAAGCCGTCTCGCCAGACCGCCTGGCCCAGGAAGCCTGCCATGTCGAAATAGAGCTGGCCGGCTCGCCCATCGGGAAGCAGGACCAGTACATCGCGGCCTACGGGGGGATCAACCGGTTCGATTTCCACCCAGACGACACGGTGACCGTCACGCCGGCCCCGCTCTCGCCGGCCCGCAGAGCGGAGTTGTGCCAACGTCTGATGCTCTTTTACACCGGGCAGACGCGCTCGGCGAAGGAGATCCTGCGAGAGCAGGCGGCGAACCAAGAGCGCAACCTGGAGACCTTGCACCAGATGAAGGCGAGCGTGGCGACGGCGTGGGAGATCCTGACGGGGGCGCGGGGTCTGGACGAGATCGGGACGCTCCTGGACCAGGCCTGGCAGTGGAAGCGTCGCCTGGCCGGGTCCATCAGCAATCCGTGGATTGACCGGACGTACGACGCCGTGCGGGGCGTCTCGGACGCCATCGGGGGCAAGATCTGTGGGGCGGGGGGCGGTGGGTTTCTCCTGCTGTACGTGCCGCCGGAGCACCAGCCCCGTGTGCGGGAGGTCCTCCATGATCTCCCGGAGGTCCGGGTGGGCCTCTCCCCCGCGGGGAGCCGGGTGATCATCGTGAACGGGCGGGGGATGCTCCCCGCCAGCCACTAGAATGATCTCTCGCCAAGACGCCAAGAAGAACTCCCTCGTTGGGGGAAAACGAACGAAACTCCTGAAGGTCCCAAGGAGGGTCGTCCCATTTCTCGATTGAAGGATCGAACCATGGGATTCTTGTCCGCCTCAGGCGGATTGGCGTGAGGCCGGTTCAAGGTTTTCTCGGATCAGGATTAATTGACGGCGCGCCCTGCTCGCCCACCAGCATTGGTCATTGGAAATTGGTCATTGGTCATTTGATCCTGGGAAATCACGGGTTCGTTCGCAAATAGTCCGGGCCAGGAGGTGGAAGCATGGACGTCAGTGCGTACGTAAGAGGGAGCGGCCAAGCCCTGCAGCGAATTGACGTCGGTGCCGTGGAGCGGGTCATCCAGGTGCTGGAGCGTGCGCGGGCGGCGGGCCATCGGATCTTCATCTTCGGCAATGGAGGAAGCGGGGCGACTGCCTCCCACTTCGCCCAGGACCTGGCGAAGGGAACGGTCTCGCGGTTCGACGTGGCCGACAACCGCTTCCGGGTGATGAGCCTGACGGACAACGTCCCGCACATCCTGGCCCTGGCGAATGATCTCGGGTACGAGACGATCTTCAAACAGCAGATGATGAACCATGCCGGCCCCGGCGATGTGGCCATCGGGATCAGCGGCTCGGGCAACAGCCCCAACGTCCTGGAGGCCATCCAGTACGCCAGGAGCATCGGCATGGTCACCATCGGGCTGACCGGATTCGACGGAGGAAAGCTCCGGGGCCTGGTGGAGCACAGCGTTCACGTTCCCTCCGATGTCATGGAACACGTCGAGGACGCCCACATGGTGATCTGCCACGCCACCGTGAAGTGGTTCCAGGCGGCGCGGGGCGGCGACCGGATGGCGGCGGCGGCCCGGGAGGCCGGGCATGCTTAGATGTCGCGTCTGCCTGACCAGAAGCTGGGAGCGGGTGCTGTCCCTGGGGGCGACCCCGCTGGCCAATAACTACATCCGGCTGAACGATCTGAAGAAGGAGGAGATCTACTATCCGCTGACGCTGCTGTTCTGCACCCGCTGTGGCCTGGTCTGCCTGGACACGGTGGTGGACGCCGCTGTCCTGTACGATTTCTACTATTACCTCTCCTCCGAGTCGAAGACGATGCTGCGCCACAACACGTGGCTCGCCAAGACCTTCGTCGAGCGGTTCGGCCTCAGCGGGAGCGATCTGCTCGTGGAGATCGGCAGCAACACCGGCACCCAGCTCGGTTTCTTCCGGGAGAAAGGGGTCCGCATCCTGGGCGTCGAGCCGGCCGAGAACATCGCCAGCTTGGCCAACGAGGCGGGTATCACCACCCTCAACCGCTACTTCAACGAGGCGACCGCGGCCGAGATCCGGGAGCGGCACGGGCGCGCCAAGGTCATCCTGGGCCGGCACGTGTTCGCCCACATTGACGACCTGGACGACGTCCTCCGCGGCGTACACATCCTGCTGGAGGACGACGGGGCCCTCGCCATCGAGATCCCGTACCTGGTGGACATGGTGGACGGAAACCAGTTCGACACCATCTATCACGAACATCTCTCCTACTTTTCCGTCCGGACCCTGCAGCATCTGTTCGAGCGCAACGAGATGGAGATCTTCGGCGTTGATCACCTGGACATCCACGGCGGGTGCATCCTGGTGTCCGTGAAACGGAAGGGGTGTCCGGCCTTCCCGGTGCGGGGCGTGGATGAATTGACCGCCATGGAGTCTGGCAAGGGCGTGCAGACGGTGAAATACCTGGAGGATTTTGCCCGGCGGACCGTGGAGATCAAGGTGGAGCTGACCGGAATCATCAACCGGCTGAAGAAGGCAGGCAAGGTCCTGGCGGGATACGGCGCTCCCGCCAAGGGGAACACCCTCCTCAACTACTGCGGCATTGACGCCACCTACCTCGACTACGTCAGCGACAACACCCCGACCAAACAGGGGCTGTACCTGCCGGGGACGCGGATCCGCATCCGCTCCGAGGAGTACGCCCGGCAACATCCCCCGGACTACTTTCTCCTGTTGGCGTGGAACTATGCCCAGGAGATCCTCCAGAAGGAGCGGGCGTACCTGGAGGCGGGAGGAAAGTTCGTGATCCCCATCCCGGTCCCCCGGATCGTCGAGGCCGCGGGGACGGCCCCTGGCGGGGCATCGGAGGCGATCCGGTGAGGACCTTTGTGTCCGGCGAGATCATGGGGGTGCTCGTCACCCCCCTGACCGCCTACGTGGATCAGCGCGGGAGCCTGCTGGAACTCGTTCGGACGGACGCGCTTCCCGGGGGCCACACGCCGGCCATGGCGACCATCTCCTGGACCCACCCGGGAATCGTGCGGGGTCCGCATGAGCACCGCGACCAGGCGGACCTGTTCGCCTTCGTGGGACCGACGCGATTCCGACTCACCCTCTGGGATAACCGGCCTGACTCCGGGACCTGTGGAAACATCCTGACGCTCGATCTCGGGGGAGACGCACCCGCTTCGGTGCTGGTCCCGCCAGGGGTTGTCCACGCGTACCAGAACCTGGGGGAGGTCCCGGGTTTCGTGCTGAATTTCCCCGACCAGCTTTATCGCGGGCCGCAGAAGCAGCAGCCGGTGGATGAGATCCGCCACGAGAACGACCCCGACTCGCCATTCAGACCCTGACCCGGGTAATTCGCGAAGGCCTTCGCGAATTACCCGGGGAATGACCAAATCCCAATGACCAATTACCAAAAAAGAAGATCGTGCACGTGTGTAGTGCCGGGAGGGTTTAGTGGCGAGCTTGGCGATCTTCGCGAGAGATCCGGACCCCGGACCCGGCCTCACGCAAAGCCGCCAATCCGCCTGCGGCGGAAAAGGAATACGCAGCGCGGTACGGGCCGCACCCAAACAGCATCTTCTCAAAAAAGAAGATCGTGCACGTTTGTAGTACAGGGTTGTTCGTGAATAGTCCGGGTTCACGGGGTGGGCAATAAAGATGCAGACGGTCCCGGTCGTCATCCTCAACTACAACGGCGAGCGCCTGCTCCCCGATTGCCTGGACAGCCTCCAGGCGCAGGAGTACCCGGGAACAGAGGTCTGGGTGGTGGACAACGGATCCACCGATGCCTCCCTGGATCTCGTGCGGGACAAATACCCATGGGTCAAGGTGATCCCCCTGGGCCGAAACTACGGGGTCGCCAAGGGCTACAATCTCGGGCTTGGGGAGATCCTGAAGGACGAGCGCATCCAGTATTTCGCCACGCTGAATAACGACACCAAGCTGAGCCCCGGCTGGCTGGGCGCCCTCGTCGAGGTGATGGAGCGGCACCCGCAGGCGGGAACGGTGACCTCCAAGACGGTGTTCTTCTACGAACCGAACAAGATTGACACCACGGGGGTCCTGCTCTATCGCGACGGGAGCAGCCAGGGGCGGGGGCACCTGGAGATTGACCACGGGCAGTTCGAGGAGGTGGAAGAGGTCTTCGGGGCGTCGCTGGTGGCCGCCCTGGTCCGCCGGAAGGCCTGGGAGGACGCGGGAGGATTCGAGAATATCTTCTTCGCCTACAACGAAGAGGTGGATCTCAACTGGCGGATGCGGCTCCGGGGGTGGAAATCGTACTACGCGCCGAAGGCCGTGGCCTACCACGTGCACTCGGCGCATTTCGTCTCGTACTCCCCTATCAAGGTCTACTTCACGGAGCGGAATCGCATCTGGCACGTGATCCGGAATTTCCCCATGCCCCTCCTGGTGCGTTCGCCATACTATACCGCCGTGCGCTACTGGACGCTGGGCCGGGGAATGGCCGGCAAGCGTGGGGCCGCGGCCAAGGTGGCGGAGCGAACCTCCAAGGCGACCATCGCCATCACTCTGCTGAAAGCCTGGGGGGTAGCCCTGGCCCTCTCTCCTCTGTTCTGGGCAAAGCGCATCGTCAATCAATGGTGCCGGACGGTCCCGTGGCGCGAGGTGGAGGAGTGGCACCGGCGGTACGGGGTGGATGTGGAGACGCTGACCCTGATGAATCGCGATCGCCTGGATCACGCGCGTCCCAACGAGTCGCTTTCAGGTTCGGGCCTGGGGCCTGCGCCAGGGAAATGATCCGACGACACCGGAGGGTGGCATGAGGGCGGGACGTCCCCTGCGCATCGTCAAGATCACGCCCATGCCGTTCTTCGTGGACGCGGGTGGGTGCGTTCGGGTGCTGGAGGAGGCCCGGGCGCTGGAGCGGGCGGGGCACCGGGTGGTCATCTGCACGTACAACATGGGACGCGACCTGCCCGGCCTGGAGATCGTCCGGGTCCCGCGGGCCATCCCACAGTATGGTCCAGCGGACCTGGCCCTCACCCCTCGGAAGCTCCTGGTAAAGCTTGGACTGGACATCGCCCTGCTGGCGACAGCCCTGCGGGTCGCGCGGGCCGTCCGGGCAGACTGCCTGCACGCCCACCTCGACGACGGGGCGCTGCTCGGGCTGATCCTGTCCCGACTGCTTCGGACGCCCATGATCTACGATTGCCAGGGCAGTTATACCGCCACCCTCATCGGCGATGGATCGCTTCGGCCGAGATCGCTTGCGGCCCGCCTGAGGGTGTCGGCCGAACGGATCGTAGCACGGGCCTGCCCCCTGGTGGTTACGAGTGCGCCCCACACCGCCGAGCACCTGATTCGAGAGGTGGGGATAGAGCCGACGCGGATCCGCGTGCTGCTGGACCGGATCAACACGGACCTCTTCCAGCCGGGGTTGGCGCCGGCCGGCCTGCGGGAGCGTCTGGCGATCCCGCCCGAAGCCGCCGTCGTCGTATACCTGGGCATGTTGCGCGAGTCATACGGCATTGACTTGCTGCTCTCGGCGGCGCGGGCCGTTGCCGCCCGGATGCCGCACGCGCATTTTCTCCTGATGGGCTACCCCAACGTGGAGCACTACCGGGCCAGGGCCGAGGCCCTGGGGCTGAACGGGCGGGTCACCTTTACGGGGGCGGTGAACTACTTCGAATCGCCCGCCTACCTCGCCCTGGGGGATGTGGCGGTGGCACCGAAGCCGCCCACGCAGGGTGGCGCCAACTCGAAGGTCTTGAACTACATGGCCATGGGCCTTCCGGTGGTCGCATTCGACGATCCCCTCAACCGAAAAATGCTGGGCGATCTCGGCGTGTTTGCCGTCCCGGGAAGCGCGGCCTCGCTTGCCGAGGGCCTGCTGCACCTCCTGGCGCAGCCGGATCGCGGCCGAGAGATCGGCCGCGCGCTACGAGACCTGGTGGTCAAGGAATTCGCATGGGCGGATGGGGCCCGCGAGCTGCACGGGGCCTATGCGGCCGCCGGGGTGCGGGTTGACCGATGATGTCTGGCTTTGAGAAGCGGCTGGATGACGCAGCGGTCACACCGGATCCGGGTATGGTAGCGGTGCCCTGTGTGGTGTGCGGGACGTCGGAGGCCCTGCCCCTGTTCGTTCGTCCCGACCTGATGATGGGATTGCCGGGAAAGTTCCGGTTCGTCCGATGCCGGCGCTGCGGTTTCGAGTACCTGAACCCGCGGCCGGCCGAGATCGGGGCTTGGTACCCCCCACAGTATACCGATTGTCTCGCGAACAGTTCGCTCTCCATCCTGGCGCGCTGGCGCCTCCGGCGGCGGGCCGCCTGGGCACACGAAGCGGTTCGGGGTACCACCGGTCGGGTCCTTGAGATCGGATGCGGGGACGGCGGGTTCCTGCAAGAGCTGCGCAACCTGGGCATGGACGCTGAGGGGCTGGACTTCAGCCCGACGGCCGTAGGGCTCGCCCGGCGGCGCGGACTCCAGGTCCAGCAGGGGTCGGTGGAAGATGCCGGCTATCCCGCGGAGTGCTTCGATCTCGTGGTGATGCGCCACGTGCTCGAACACCTGAGGAACCCGGCTGCCGCACTCGGAATCGTGCGGGGATGGCTCAGACCAGGCGGACACGTAATGATCGAGGTCCCCAACTGGGATTCTCTCCAGCGACGGGTGTTTGGGCGATTCTGGCACGGGTATGATTCGCCGCGCCACTTCTTTGCATTTGCCCCCAAGGATCTTGAGACGTTATTCGGGGTGTGTGGATTCCGGGTGGTGTGGCTGCGCCAGCTCTTCTGCCCTGGCTCGTGGGTGAACAGCTTCCAGAGCCTGGCAGCCGGGTGGGGGTTCACGCGGCCCGGGTGGGGGACCCGTCCCGCACGAGTCGGGCCGGTTACGTTCGCCCTGTACCTCCCGGCCCTGGCCGAGGTCGTCCTGCGGCGGGCGGGCATCATGGTCGCGCTGGCGACACGACAATGAGCGAGAACCAAGCATCGGACGTGGGGAAGGGTCGGGTGCACTGGTCGCGAGCGATAAAGATCGCTCTCAGCGCGGTGATGTTCGTCCTCATCTTTATGCACGTCGGATGGGCACGCCTCGTGGGCGAACTGAGGGAGCTTTCGGTCTTCACCCTGGTGGTTTCCGTGGGGATCGCCAGCGCCGGTACGATCCTCAGTATCGGGAAATGGCAGACTATCCTGCGCGCCCAGGGATTCGTGGTTCCATTCCGGCGCCTGCTCCGCATCTACTTCGTCTGCTGGTTCTTCAGCATGGTCACCATCGGGGGAGCGGGGGGGTACGTGTACCGGGTCTGGGCGCTCAGCCGCGACACGAAAAGCACGGGGGTGGCGGGTGCCACGCTCGTGGTGGATCGCATCGCCGACCTGGCGGGCGCGACCCTCTTGGTCATTGCCGGCCTGGGGATCACCGCCCCGATGTTCGGGGCCTGGCAGGTGGCGCTAGGCGCGATTGGCCTGGCCGTGCTGTTCGCCGTGGCCGGATACGTTCTCCTGGGCGGCGGGAGCGGCCACGTGTTCGGTCTCGCCCGCTTCCTGCCGGCCGCCTGGGGGAGGCGATTGGCACGGGTCGCGGAGGACTTCGGGACCTCGGCAAATCGGACGGGTCGATCCGGCTCCCTGTGGTGTCGAATCCTGGTGCTGTCAGTCGCCTTCCATCTTTCGACCGTTTTCCTGAATTACACGGTCGCGGACCTCCAGGGATGGAACGTTCCCTGGCGATACTTCTTTGCCTTCATCCCCCTGGTGGGGTTGGTGAGCCTCCTGCCGCTCACGGTCAACGGCATCGGGTTGAACCAGTGGCTGTACGTGTATCTGTTTTCCGGGGTCGGCCTGGGCCCGCAGCGGGCCCTGCTGCTCTCGCTGCTGATCTTGGCCATCACCGTGACGTGGGGGCTGGTGGGAGGGGTCGTGTACGCCCTGACGGCGGAGCCGGCCGCCGACCCCGTCCCCGTGTCCGAACTGGAGCGGCCGTGGTGAGCGGATGGAGAGGGTGTCCCGGCGTTGACTCTTAACGTCACCGTAATTCTGGCCAGAAGGACTTGGGGTTTCCAGATGAATGCGATCATCCTCAGCCTGAAGCGACTCTGGGCATGGTGGAAGCGCGTAGCCGAGATCATCGGGACGTTCCAGGCGCGCGTGCTCCTGACCGTGCTCTACTTCATCCTCCTGGCCCCCCTGGCCCTCCCCTTGCGGCTGTTCGGCGATCCGATCCGCCGGCGTCCCACGGGCCCCACCTTCTGGATCCCGCGGTCGGCCCGGCCGGCATCCCTTGAAGAGGCCCAGCGCCAACACTAAACCCAAACATTGCGGTTGGACCGCAAAGGACGCAAAGCACGCAGAGAACCCCCCTGATATTTCTCGGTCCTGGGAGCCGAAATCCGAGAGGGAGTCCCGAAGATTGTGGGTAGTCATATTTTTTGGATTTGGTGAGTTGAGGCTGCCCTTTGCGGTCTCTGCGCCCTCTGCGGTGAAATATTTGAGCTAAAATGAACATTCTTGGAATCTCCTGCTTCTATCATGATGCCGCGGCTGCCCTGGTACGGGACGGCGAGGTGGTCGCCGCGGCCGAGGAGGAGCGTTTCAGCCGGATCAAGCACGACTTCTCCTTTCCGCACCGGGCCATCGCCTTCTGCCTGGCCCAGGGTGGGATCACCTCCCGCGACCTGGATTACGTGATCTTCTACGAGAAGCCCTTCGTCAAGTTCGAGCGGATCCTGAAGACCTGCCTGGCCACATTTCCGCGCTCCCGTCGTGTCTTTCGCGAGGCAATGGTCGTCTGGCTCAAGGACAAACTGTGGGTCCGCACCTTGATCCGGCAGACACTGGGGGTAGAGCCCTCGAAGATCCTTTTCTCCGAGCACCACCTTTCTCATGCCGCCAGCGCCTTCTACTGTTCCCCCTTCGAGGAGGCAGCCATCCTGACCGTGGACGGGGTCGGCGAGTGGACGACCGCTTCATACGGGGTCGGGAGGGATCGGGAGATCTCGCTCCTGAAAGAGATTCACTTCCCGCACTCGCTGGGGATGCTCTACAGCGCCTTCACCGCGTACCTCGGCTTCGAGGTCAACGAGGGGGAGTACAAGGTGATGGGCATGGCCCCCTACGGCCGGCCACGCTACCTGGACGAGGTCTGGCGCCTCATCCGGATGGCCCCGGACGGCAGCTTCGCTTTGGACCTGGACTATTTCTCCTACCACTACTCCCCGGAACGGACCTACAACGGGCGCTTCGAGAAGATGTTCGGACCTCCGCGCCCCCCATCCCTGCACTTCTTCACCCGGGACACCGGCTTTCCGAGCTACTTCGGTCCCAGGCCGGCTGATTACGATCGGCTAGCCGAGATGAACCAGCACTACGCGGACGTGGCGGCCAGCATCCAAAGGGTCACCGAGGAAGTGCTCCTGTCCATGGCCCGCCACCTCCGGAAAGAGACGGGGATGAGGCGCCTCTGCCTGGCCGGGGGCGTGGCGCTCAACAGCGTCGCGAACGGTCGCATCCTGCGGGAGACCGGCTTCGAGGAATGCTATATCCAGCCTGCGGCGGGAGACGGCGGCGGGGCGGTGGGCGCCGCACTCTATGCCTATCATGCCCTGCTGGGGAAGCCCCGCCAGTTCGTCATGGAGCATGCGGCGTGGGGGCAGGCCTGGACCCCGGGAGAGATCAGGGAGTTTCTCGAATCACGCGGGATCGCCCATCAGGAGGTTGGGAGCGAGGATGAACTGGTGAACCGCACCGCGGGATTGCTGGCCGGCGGCAAGGTGGTCGGCTGGTTCCAGGGGCGGTTCGAGTGGGGGCCGCGCGCGCTGGGCCAGCGGAGCATCCTGGCCGACCCCCGCCGCCCGGAGATGAAGGACATCGTGAACGTGAAGATCAAGTTCCGTGAGCCCTATCGCCCTTTCGCGCCCTCGGTACTGGCCGACCGGGCGGCGGAATACTTCGACCTGCCGGACGCCGATCGGCACTACCCGGCGCGCTTCATGCTGTACGTGGTGGACGTGCGGCCCGAGAAGACGCAGGCAGTCCCCGCGACAACGCACGTGGACGGCAGCGCCCGCCTTCAGACGGTTTCGTCCGAGTGGAACCCCCTTTACCACCAACTCATCCAGCGCTTCGGCGAGGTCACCGGAGTCCCCGTGGTCCTCAACACGTCCTTCAACCTCAAGGGGGAGCCGATCGTCGCCTCGCCGGCAGACGCCTTCAAGACCTTCGCCTCCAGCGGCATGGATGCCCTGGCGCTGGGACCGTTCATTGTCCGGAAGGAGTCACCCTGAGATGCGCTGGCTCATTGGAATGGTGGACCGGTTCGGGGTGGCGGGGGAGCTGCTGGTCTTCCTCTGGGAACGGAAGCTCTGGTGGATGATTCCCATGGTGCTGGTCCTGCTGGCCTTCGGCCTCCTCTTGGTGCTGGCGCAGAGCTCGGCCATCGCGCCATTTATCTATACGCTGTTTTGAAGTCCGGGAGCAGGGATATTGCACAAGGGATGGCTCGGGGGACGCTCAGCGACTCTTCTGCCATCCAGCCTTCGAACCGAGGCGCGTCCGTACCACCTGATAGATGCGCTGGGCCACCAATCGGTTTCCCTCGGGTCCGTAATGAAACATATCAATGTAGATATCGTCGGAGTTGGCATTGAACACGTCGGCGATGTAGTAGAGATGGGAGCGTTTGAGATTCCGCACCAGGCGGTAGGCGGCTTGATACAGGGGCGGGAGCCCGGGAGACCGGCGGCGCGCGGCCCGCAGAATTTTCTCTTCTTCGGCACTCAGAGGCTTGCCCTCTGCGAAGATGATGGGTTGCCAGAATACCGCGTAATCGAAGGCGTAGCGTCGGGCGAAGACCTCGATGAAATCCATGTTCCGGAGATAGGACTCAACCAATGAGTTGGCAAGCTGTTCAATGTCTGCAGGGGATCGGTTGAATTGCGCCGAATCAGTTTGCTGCGTTCGCGCTCGCGCGATGAGCCGTTCCAGCAGCGTCGTCGTATTGGTCTTGAAAAGATAGCTGAAGCTCCCCCGCCGGGTCTCGTTCGCCGTTTCGAATATCCGCTTCAACTGATCGAAGTTGGAATGGAGATCCGATGGGCCGAGTTGGTAGCCGGTGTAAATATCGTTCGCCCCGTCCAAGAATATTACCAGGTCGGGCTTCCGATCTGACTTCAATTCGAGCATCAACTTGATGACTTCTTGCGTGCTGACCCAGGACGATTCCCCATAGTTTACGATGCAGACCGGACGGCCGTCCTTTGTCAACCGGTCCGCAAGCAATGAAGGGATCGTGCCCCAGTCGGGGACGCCGGTGCCCCACAGGGTGGATCCGCCGAACATGTAAATGAGGTACGTCTTCCCGTCACAGCGCGTATTGAGCGTCCGCCGTAGCCCCCGGGCATCCACGACGATCGTGGTTCCCGCGTAGGGAATACGACGCCAGACCACGTATGACTCATACATGAACCTGCCGCTCGCAGGGATCTCCCGCCAGTACGTCGCGCCCCAGGGTTCGGCCTTATACAGTGGGACGGCGGACCGAGGGTCGGTCGAGGTTCGGGCGTACAGCGACAGAACGAGGAAGGCCCCGACTTCCAGGGCCACGAAGAGCAGCCCGGTGATGCCGAGAAGAATGAGGCCGGACAGGACGAGCCGTTTCATCCGGCTGGATCCGATCTTCATAAGCGAGCCTCCTGGGTGGGTGGAAGGTGTCCCGGTGCTTGGCGGGCTGCATTATAAGTCGGTTTCATCCTGGAGGGAAGTTGTAGCCGATTTTCCTGTCGGTCTAAAGGCGTCAACCTGATATGCGCTGGCTAGCTGGGATGGTGGACCGGTTCGGGGTCGCGGGGGAGCTGCTGATCTTCCTCTGGGAGCGGAAGCTCTGGTGGATGATTCCCATGGTGCTGGTGCTGCTGGGCTTCGGCCTCCTCTTGGTGCTGGCGCAAAGCTCGGCCATTGCGCCATTCATCTATACGCTGTTTTGAGGTGGAGCACCACGATCGAGAAGGAGAGAAGATCCCGGCGGGTGACAACCTTGCGGGGGAGGAGGTAGTCGCCCGGGGTGGCATCGGAAGGCAGGGCAGGGTGTCCCACCCGCGTGATCTCCGGCGGCGCGGGAAAATACGTATCTTCCATGTTCTGGCACTGGGGGTGGTGGGTGTTGCCGCCGCCGTCCTGATAGCAGAACTGCTATTGCGTCAATTTCCAATGTGGGTTCCCGAGGCGGTGCGGTTGAGTTCGCCCGTCTTTGTTCGTCGTGCGGAGTCCGGCAAGAGATATTTTGCAGAGAGCGAGCAGTTTCAGGCGCCAGATACGGATCTGGGCCTTCGCGTCCGCCCGGAAGTGGACGTGTTTTTCCGAGTGCCTCGTCCCTACGAATCGTTCCCGGTCCGGACGGTGCGATTACCCGGAACTGACATCGGGGTGCGCAGGCGTGGTCCGGTCCCCGCAAGGCCATTTGCCTTGGCCGTTGGCGATTCACTGGTGTTCGGCTGGGGGGTCCGGGGCGAGGATGCGTGGGTTGACCTCCTGGAGCGTCGGACAGGGTTCGCCTTCGTGAACATGGGTGTTGGCGGCTATTCATCGCTCCAAGCGACGCGCCTCCTTGAACGCTACGGGCCTGGGCTCCGGCCGAAGATCGTCCTATGGGGCTTCAGCCACAACGACTTCGAGGACAACGTCCAATTTGCTGTCTGGCGCAGGGCCGCAACCGCAGAACCCTACGAGCGGTGGCGGCGGAGTCCGGAGGCTCTTTCGGGTGGAAAAGATCGTCCGCTGGCGGGGTTGCGAGACTGGCTGCGCGGCCACTTAGTGCTGGTGGAGGTAGCCCGATTGGCCACCCAGTCTATCCGCGGTGAGGTCGTCGAGTATCGTGATGGGGGACTCGACTTCCTCTTCTACGCGTCTGAAAGGCGCGCGGCACCGACGGAGCTGGCCTTGCAGGGTGCAGAGCTGACCCGCCAGGCCTTGCGGCAAGCGAGCGAGGTGGCCATGAAGATGGGGGCCACCCTCGTGGTGGCAATCTTTCCAGCGCGAGAGCAAGTATATTGGCCTCTGGTCCGACGGCTCTTCTCGGCGGGACAACAGGATGACCCGGACTGGAGGACCAACCTGATTGCGCGGTTCTGTCGGGAGAATAGCATCCGCTATGTAGATCTCACTCCTACCCTTAAGGAAGCGGGCGCACGGACCTTACAAGTCTATTTTCGCGCCGATCGATGGCACCTGACCCCACTCGGAAACCGCCTGGTCGCTGACGCGGTACTGACCTACCTGCGGGCGGAAGGATTGTTTCCGCAAGAAGCGACGCACCAACGGCAGCAGTTCCAGCAGAGGTCTTCCGGGGAACACGCCGGCGTGGGATCGAGGCGTCACGCCGCCGCTCTGGGGTCGACGCGGTGAGTTCGTAGGTCATCGGCCGCGAGTGCCTCGACTGTCAGGGTGCCGGATGAGTAACGTGGAGACGGCGAGACAACGGGTGGCAAAGACGGCGAACGGGGCCGAATATACCGTCTGCAATCTCTGCGGCGCGGACGAGGGGGAGCCCCTCTTTACCAGCCCCGACCTTCACCTGGGTGGCCTCGAGCGGTTCGAGATGGTCCGCTGCCGGCGCTGCGGTCTGATCTACCTGAACCCGCGGCCGGGGGGGGAGCGGCTGGCGGACTTCTATCCGGATGATTACGCGGTCTTCCAGGAGGACCGGTGGTCGCTGGGGGTTCGAGTCCGCCGCCTGCATGTCCGGCTCAGGGCAGCCTGGCTTGGTCGGCTGCTCCCGCGGGGGGGGCGAGTGCTGGAGATAGGCTGCGGACGGGGAGAGCTGCTGACAGCGCTCCGGGACCGGGGATTGGAGGTGGAGGGCGTAGATTTGAGTCCTCAGGCGGTTCGGATGGCCAGCCGGTCGGGAATCCGGGTCGTGCAGGGAACGATTCTGACGGCGGGCTTCGCTGAGGAGTCCTATGACCTCATCGTCATGGCCCAGGTCTTGGAACACATCCCGGATCCCCTGGGCACGCTCCAGCGGGTCCGTGCCCTGCTGCGGCCGAAGGGCTGGCTCTACATCGAGGTTCCCAACGCTGGCTCCTTCGAGTCCCGACTCTTCGGACGCTACTGGGGGGGATGGGATGTCCCGCGTCACCTGTACGGCTTCTCACCGACCACGCTGGCTGCCCTGGTTGAACGCGCGGGCCTCTCGCTCCACCGGATGCACTTCCTGGCATCGCCCACGACGGGGGTCTGGGGGATTGTCAATCTCCTCCGGTACTCGAAGCTGCAGGCCCTGCTCCTTCGGCATGGGCGCGAGAAGGCCGTTCGGGTCGTAACCAGATTGCTCCTGTGGCCTTGGTACCTCTGCGCGAGGGCGGCCGGCCAGAGCGGCATCTTCGCCGCCGTGTGCCAGAAGACATGAGCGACCAGGAGGCGAGGAAGAATGCGGGCCGATCCTGGCTCTTCCGCGTCGCCAAGGGCTTGGCGGGCCTGGCCCTTTTCGGGTACGTCGCCGGCCGAATCGGGGTCGAACGGGTCCTGGGGGAGTTCCGGGCCGTCTCCATCTTCTCCCTCGTTGTGGCGGTGTGCGTGATGGTGGGAGGGATCCTGGTGACCTCCCGGCGGTGGCAGGTGATCATCCAGGCGCAAGGGACCCCGATCCCGTTCGCGGCGGTATTGCGGGTGTATCTGGTCGGTCTCTTCTTCAACCTGGCCGGTGCCGGGGGCCTGGGGGGGTACGTCTATCGGGTGATCTCGCTTACAAAGTACACGAGCCGCGCCGGGATCTCGGCGGTATCGCTGGTGGTGGATCGAGGGATGGATGCCATCATTCTGCCGGCCCTAGCCCTCCTCGGGCTGGGCGGCTACGGGTTCGTGAAGGCTGACTGGCCCCTGATGGCTTTGGCCATCGCCGGCCTTCCCCTGTATGCATCACTCGTCTATGGCGGTGCCCGGCTGGGCGGGTCCCTCACCCGCAAGGTTGGATCCGGCACGCCGTGGTTCCGGGGTTGGCCGACCTTCCTGGAGGCGTTCACCGACGGGATCTTTCGGCTGCGAGACCACCCGGCACTCAGGGGGAAACTGCTGGGCCTCTCGGTCCTGTTCCAATGCTGGGTCATCATGGCGAACTTTGTGATCAGTTGGAGCCTGCGGTTCGACATACCACTTTGGCAGTTCGTGGCCTTCATGCCCCTGATCGCGATCATCAACCTCTTTCCGCTGACGTTCAATGGTCTTGGCGTCCTCCAGGTGGCGTATGTCTACTTCTTCGGCCTGGGAGGGGTAGAACCCTCGAAAGCGCTGACCCTGTCCGTGGTCGTTGTGCTCGGGAGTTTCCTGCTTGCCGGCCTCGGTGGACTCCTCTTCGGCTGGGAATGTCTGGCCGCTGCCGGAGCCCGGGGACGTGCCGGTGGGGACTCCATGGCCCCGAAGGTGAGCGGAAGGGAGGAGGCCTGACGTGCGCTTCACCGGCGAGCGGTGGGCAGGCGACGATCTGGTGCCAGACCCGCGTCACGAGAGCCGATACAGCGAATATGCGGTGGCGCGCCAGTACGCTCGGGGCAAGGTTGTCCTGGACATCGGCTCGGGAGACGGCTGCGCGGCCTTCCTTCTCGCTGAGGAGTCAAAGGAGGTCATCGGGGTCGAGGTCGCCCGCGAAGCGGTTGAATTAGCCCGGCAACGGTACCAGAGACCGAACCTCCGCTTCCAGCAAATGAGCGGGACGCAGCTCGGGTTCCCGGACAACACCTTCGACCTGATTACCTCGTTTCAGGTCATCGAGCACGTTCCGGAGGTCGAGGTTTTCGTGGATGAAATGATCAGGGTCCTCAAGCCCGACGGACGGCTCTTGGTCACGACGCCAAACCGGCTGACCTCGATCGGAGAGAACCCGTACCACGTGCAGGAGTACAGTCCGGACGAGTTTCGGACGCTCTTCGACGGACGGTTCGGGGAAGTCACTATCCTGGGGTGCCAGGGCAGCGCGGCGGCCGAGCAACATTGGCGTCTGCGCGGGCGGGTCGTGCGGGGCCTGCTCCGGCTGGATGTTCTCCGCCTGAGGCACAGGCTTCCGCGGAGGCTGATCCTCCGTGTGTACCCCTTTGGGTACCGTGTGAGCTGGGTGATTCGCCGGTTTCTGGGAAAACTCATGCGGGTGCCCCAAGAACTGACCCAGCAGGATTTCTTGATCAGTGAGCAATGCCTCGACAGGGCTCTGTGGCTGGCCGCGGTTGCGGTGGGGCCGGTGAAGGCTGCCCTGGGACCTGGGGCAGGCATCGTACCGCGGACTGACAATGACGACGGGAGCGGCGTTCTCGGCGATGCCAGGTCGGCGCATATCTCGCCGTTGGGCCAAGGCAGGGATATCTGAAGCCGGGAGAAGCTCATCCCGCCGCCGGCCAGTGCAGGGAGTTGATCGGGTGCGATGTCGGACGCTGATCGAGGCTGGATCGCAAGACGGTATCGGCCCGGCGACGCCCCGGTCATGCTGGCGCTCCTCCGGGCGAACTACGGCGACGTAGATTTCGCCCAGGAATCCTTCTTCCGATGGCAGTACGAAGAGAACCCGGCGGGACCGGCCCAGATCTGGCTGGCGGAAGACCCCGAGAGCGAGGTCCTGGCGGGGCAGTACGTGGTCATCCCGATGCGGCTGTGCCTGGATGGCGCCGAGCGCCTGGGGTGCTTATCCCTCAATACCCTGACGGACGCGCGGTATCGTGGGCGGGGGATATTCACCGGCCTTGCGCGCAGGCTTTTCTCGACGCTCCCCGATGCGGGGGTCGCGCTCACGTACGGGTTCCCGAACCCCAATTCGTACCCGGGGTTCGTAGAGAAGCTTGAATTCCGCGACATCGGCCAGGCGCCCCTCATGGTCAAGCCCCTGGACGTGCAGCGGCTTGCGGGCCGCAAATTCGGAGGCGTCCTGGGATCGGTCTTGGGAACCGCGGGGGGTCTCCTCCGCCCGATGCTCTGGCCGCGAACTCGGACCCCACAAGGGACGGGGATTCAGATCATCGCCAGGGACACCGCCGGCCCGGAGTTCGACGAATTCTGGGAGAGTCAGAAGCGGCGCCATCGTCTGATGGTCGTGCGCGATGCCCGCTATATCGCGTGGCGCTATCTGCGGTGCCCGACGCGGCGATACAACGTGTTGTCCGCCGTGTCGGGGGACCGGGTGACGGCGTACCTTGTCGGGCGGATCGCCGAGGTTTTCGGCGTGCGGGCCGGCCTGGTTGTGGATATGCTCCTGGACACCGGTGAACGGGATATCAGGGCAGCGGAGCACCTGCTGGCGGCATGGGAAAGCCTGTGCGCGTCGGAGAGCGTGGAAGTGTTGGCGGGCCTGATGCTTCCCCACGTCCCGGAGGCCATTGCCTTTCGCCGATGCGGCTACTGGACCGTGCCCCGGCGGCTCCTCCCTCAGCCGATGCCCGTCATCATGCGTGAGCACGAGACGGAGATTCCGAAGCTTGGCCTGCGGGATTGCTTCCTCACCTTCGGGGACTATGACAGTGTCTAGGTCCGCCGCCCCGATTGTCAATGCGTTCACCGTTGACGTGGAGGACTGGTACTGCAATCACTTCCTGGAGGGCAGGGTGCCCCCCTCGGCGTGGGATCGCCAGCCTTCCGTGGTGCGGCAGGGCACGGAGGCGATCCTCTCTCTCCTGGCCGAGTATGGAATCCGGGCGACGTTCTTTGTCCTGGGGTACGTGGCGGATCGGTTCCCCGAGCTGTGCCAGGCGATCCGTGCCCGCGGGCACGCGATCGGCACCCATGGCTACTGGCACCACCGACCCCTGGCGGGAACCCCTGACCAGTTTCAACGGGATCTTCGCGAGAGCATCGGCACCATCGCGCGGGCGACAGGCACCCTCCCGCTCGGCTACCGCGCGCCCGTCGCGGCCCTGGACTGGCCGGCCACCTGGGCATTCCAGGCCATGCGAGACGCGGGGATCGTCTATGATTCCAGCGTGTATCCCACCCGGCTGTTCGTCCTGGCAGGATCGGCGGATGCGCCGCGGGCGCCGTTTCTGACAGCGACCGGCGTGTGGGAGATTCCCCTTTCTGTGGCAGAGGTCTGCGGCCGGAGATTCCCCTTGAGCGGCGGGTTCTATCTCCGGGCCCTGCCCTTCGGGCTCTATCGCCGACTGATCCGGAGGGAGAACGCCGCCGGACGCCCGGTCATCCTCTACGTGCACCCCTGGGAGCTGGCGCATGGCTTCCCCCGGCTAATGCGCCATCCGATCGGCCGTCTCGTGCAGACCTGGAATCTCCGGTCGGTCGAATCCAAGCTGCGGGCGCTCTTCGAGGAGTTTCGATGGGGGGCCATCGAAGACGTGTACCGGCAGGTGCTCGCCGTCCCCTCTCCTGCAGCCGAGCTGCCGGCATCTCGCGGTGCGGCATAACCGCCGGGCGAGGAGGGGGAGGTTGTCTTGGCGATCTTGGCGAGAGACCCGGGGTTGTCCTCACGCAAAGACGCCAAGGGCGTAAAGTCGGGTTTGGGTTAGCGCGATGTGCGGGATCGTCGGCATCTACAGCTATGCAGAGCAGGCGCCCGTGGAGGAGCCGCTCCTGCGCGCCATGTGCCAGAGAATCCGCCACCGGGGGCCGGACGAGGAGGGGGTCTTCCTCGACGGGTCGCTGGGGCTGGGGATCCGGCGGCTCCGCATCATTGACCTGGTCACCGGCAGCCAGCCGATGGCCAATGAGGACAAGACGGTCACGGTGGTCTTCAACGGGGAGATCTACAACTATCGCGAGCTTCAGGCGCTCCTCGAAGGCCGGGGACATCGCCTCCGCACGCGGAGCGACACCGAGACCCTGGTTCACCTGTACGAGGAGTTCGGGGCGGGGCTGGTGGAGCACCTCCGGGGGATGTTCGCCTTCGCCCTGTGGGATGCCCGCCGCCGCACGCTGCTCCTGGGCAGGGACCGCCTGGGGATCAAGCCCCTGTACTACAC
>JACQRS010000022.1 GCA_016206385.1 Candidatus Rokuibacteriota bacterium
CTACCGGGCTGAGCTTACGCTCCTCGAGCGCTGCCGGGAAACGCTGGCCAGGGGCGAGGCGATCCGGGCCGCCCTTGGGCTGGCCGAGGGCGATCTGGCGCTCCTCAAGGCGTGGGGGCTCCTCAGCGCCAAACCTCTCTACTACGCGGCCAATGTGGACCGGAACGACCCCCGGAGCCTCGCTCTCGCTAAGGAGCTGGAGGCCGCCGCGGGCACCTACCCCGTCGTCGCTGTGGATGGCAAGCTGGAAGGGGAGCTGGCGCTGCTGCCGCCAGAGGAGCAGGCGGTCTTCCTCGAGGAGCTCGGCCTCGCCGAGCCGGCGCGGGAGCGACTGGTGGGTGTGGGGTACCAGCTCCTCGGCCTCCTGACGTTCTACACCATCGTGGGAGAAGAGCTCAGGGCGTGGAGCCTGCGCCAGGGGGCGACGGCGCTGGAGGCAGCGGGAAAGATCCACTCCGATATGGCGCGCGGGTTCGTCCGCGCCGAGGTCGTGCCCGTTGAGGAGTTCCTCGCGACCCCCGCGCTCGCGGCGTTGAGGGAGCGGGGAGCGGTGAGGCTCGAGGGGCGGGAGTACCGGGTCAGGGAGGGCGACATCCTCACGATCCGGTTCGCCCCGTGAGCCCCTCAGAGCGAACGACATTTTGACACGCTAGGAGGCATGGTATATCGTTGGTGGTTGCCCGGCGGGGCACCGTGTTCGGAGGGAAGGGGGGAAGTCGTTGACCAAGGTCATCATCGAGCCTGATGAGTCCTTCGAAAGCGCGCTGAAGCGCTTCAAGAAGCAGTGCGAGAAGGCTGGGCTCCTGTCAGAGTTTAAAAAGCGCCAGCACTACGAGAAGCCCAGCGTGAAGCGCAAGCGCAAGGCCCTCGCGGCTCGGAAGAAGGCAAAGCGGCGGGAGCGGTTCTCAGACTAGGCACCGTCACCCCCGGGGGGTGCCGCCTGAGGGGAGAGACCCGCATGGGCCGGCTCGGGTGTCGAGGTGTCGAGTGGGACCAGGTGCTGGCGCTCCTGGCTACTGAGGCTTCGACGGCGATGGGGCGGGAGCGTGCCCTTGAGCTTGAGCCTTGGACAGATCCCGGCTCGGTCAGACACGCCCTTGAGGAAACCCGCCAGGCCCGGCAGGCCCTCGCCCAGGGAGGTGCTCCCCCCTGGGGGGTGATCCCGGACGTCAGACCCGGCCTCGACAAGGCCGAGCTGCCTGGGAGCGTTCTCGAAGGCACCGAGCTTGCCGCCTTCCTTCCCTTTCTCGAAGCCCTCGAAAGACTCAAGGCCTACGAGAGCCAGATCGTCCAGGTAGCCACCGACCTCGCCAGCCGGTTCCGTCAGCTCGAGACCTTCCCTCAGCTCAAGCTCCTCCTGGCCCGGTGCCTGACCGAGGAGGGCGAGCTCAGAGACGAGGCCAGCCCCGGGCTCGCCAGGCTCCGCCGGGCCATTCGCAATCTCCGCCAAGAAATCGTCAAGCGCCTGGAGGCCTTCTTCGCGGCCCCCGAGGCCGAGACGCTCTTTCAGGACCGCTTCGTCACCCTGCGGCACGGCCGCTACGTCCTGCCCGTGCGCGCCGAGGCGCGGCCGCGGGTGCGCGGCCTCGTTCACGATCGCTCTCAGAGCGGGGCCACCGTCTTCGTCGAGCCCGAGCCGGTGGTAGAGACCAACAACGAGCTGACCCAGCTCCTCCGCGAGGAGGAGGCGGAGAGCGCCCGAATCCTCCGGTTCCTCACCGACGAGGTGCGGGCGCGGCTGACCGAGTTCCGCTTGCTCATCGACGAGATCGCCGAGCTGGACCTGATCGTCGCGCGGGCCCTGCTCGCCGAGCGGATGGAGGCCACGGAGCCCGAGATCGACGCCGGAAGGACCGTGGTGCTCCACGAAGCGCGCCACCCGCTGCTCCTGGCCCAGAGCTGGAAGGAGCCGTCTCACCCGGTGGTGCCGGTGGACCTCAGGCTCTCGGCAGAGGAGCCGCTCCTCGTTGTGACGGGCCCGAACGCCGGGGGCAAGACGGTCGCGCTCAAGTGCCTGGGGCTCTCGGTCCTGATGGCTCAGACAGGACTCCACCTGCCGACCCGGGCGGGGGGCCGACTCCCCGTCTTCTCCCGGCTCTTCGCCGTGGTGGGAGATGAGCAGAGCGTTGCCGAGAACCTCTCCACATTCTCCGCCTTCGTGAGGCAGGTCAGGAGCATCCTCGAGGAGGCGGGGGAAGGCTCGCTGGTGCTCCTGGATGAGCTGGGCGCGGGCACGGATCCGGATGAGGGGGCGGCGCTGGCGCGGGCGATCCTGGAGGAGCTGGAGGCCCGGGGCGTCCTCGTGATGGCCACCACCCATCTCGAACCGCTCAAGGCGTTTGCAGCCAGCCATCCCCGCGCCCAAAACGCCTCGGTGGAGTTTGACGAGGAGCGCCTGGCACCCACCTTCAGGCTGCTCTACGGCCGACCCGGAAAGAGCTACGCCCTGACAATCGGCGCCCGCCTCGGGCTTCCCCAGCCTCTCATCGATCGCGCCCACGCCTACCGCTCGGGCGACGCGCAGAGCCTCCAGGCGCTTCTGGACCGCCTCGACACCCAGGCCCGCCAGGGCGCCGAGCTGGCCCACTCCCTCGAGCGCGAGCGAGCCCGGACCGCCGCGCTCATGGCCCAGGCAGAGGAGGAGCTGGCCCGCGCCAGGACCAAAGCCGAGGAAACCCTGGCGCGGGCGAGGGCTGAGGCTGGATCCCTCCTGGCAGAGATCCGGCGCGCTGTCAGCGAGGAATGGGAGCGGCTCAAGACGAGCGACAGATCGAGGCGCGCGCTGGAGGCGATCCGGAAGCGGCTCGGAAGCCTCTCAGGCGGCCTTCGAACTACCGGGGCTCAACCCGAAGGGGAGACTCCAGAGGTCGGGGACACCGTCGAGGCGCACCACCTCGGTCTCAAGGGCACCCTCGTCGCTCTGAACGGCACCACAGCCACGGTTCAGGCCGGAGGGGTGACGGCGCGCGTGCCGGTCCAGGCCCTCAGCGTCATTGGGAGAGCTGAGACGCAGCGGGCCTCGGCGAATGGCCGGGTCGGTGTCCCGGAGAAATCGGGGATCCCCGCCGAGCTTCACCTGCTCGGCAAGACCACAGAGGAAGCTCAGCAGGTGGTGGAGAAGTACCTCGACGATGCCTTCCTGGTCGGGCTCCCCGAGGTCCGTCTGGTGCATGGCAAGGGAACGGGCGCCCTCAGGAAAGCCATCCACGGGCTCCTCGCGGTCCACCCCCTGGTGGAGAGCTTTCGCCTCGGAGAGCCGTACGAGGGGGGCGGAGGCGCCACGGTGGTCGCGCTTAGGGTAAACTGAAATGGTGGGCGGCTACTCGCCTCAGGTGCTCGAGGAGATCCGGTCCCGGGTGGACCTGGTGGATCTCATCGGCCAGTTCGTGACCCTTCGCCGGGCCGGGGCGAACTGGAAAGCCCTCTGCCCCTTCCACGCCGAGAAGACGCCGTCGTTCATGGTGAACCCCAAGAAGGGGATCTTCCATTGCTTCGGCTGCGGCGCGGGCGGTGACGCCTTCGGCTTTCTCATGCGCCAGGACCGGCTCTCCTTTCCCGAGGCGGTGCGGGCCCTGGCCAAGACCGCCGGGGTCGCGCTCCCGGATGAGCGGCGGCCGGAGGTCGACAGCCAGCGGGAGCTGCTCTACCGCGCCCTCGCCCTCGCGACCCAGTTCTATGCCGAGGCGCTCTGGAGCCGGCCCGAGGGAGAGCGGGCCCGGCAGTACCTGACCACCCGTGGGGTTGACCCCGAGATCGCCAGGCGCTTCGGGCTCGGCTATGCGCCCGAGGGGTGGGAGCACCTCGTCGGGTTCATGAAGAGCTCCGGGGTGAGCGAGGCGGTGCTGGTTCAGGCGGGACTGGCCACGCCCCGCCAGAGCGGCAGCGGCTTCTATGACCGGTTCAGGGGGCGGCTCATCTTCCCGATCCGTGACCTCCAGGGGCGCCCCATCGCCTTCGGCGGGCGCGCGCTGGCCCGCGAGGAGCCGAAGTACCTGAACTCTCCCGAGACACCGCTCTTCGTAAAAGGGCAGACCCTCTACGCCCTGGACCTGGCCAGGAGCGCGATCCGGGACAAAAACCGGGCGCTCGTCGTTGAAGGGTACCTGGACTGCCTAATGGCCCACCAGCACGGCTTTCCCGAAGCCGTGGCCGCACTGGGGACTGCCTTCACCGGGGCCCAGCTCGCCCTCCTCAACCGCTACTGTGAGGAGGTGATCACCTTCTTCGACGCGGACCTCGCCGGCAGGAAGGCAGCCGAGCGAGCCGAAGAGCTGCTGGAGCCCTCGGCGGAAGGGCTCGCCTGGGCCTTGAACCGCACAGGCAGCTTCGAGGGCGCTGCCCTCCGCCTCAAGGCCGCGCTTCTCCCCTCCGGCCACGACCCGGACTCGTTCCTGCGGGCGGAGGGTGCCCCTGCCTTCCAGGAGCGCATCAGCGTGGCCAGGAGCCTCCTCACTTATGCCGTGGATCGGGTGCTGGAGGAGGAGGGCTCGACGTCTCCCAAGGGGCGCGCCACCGCCTTCGCCCGCATCGCGCTCATGCTCTCGAAGGTGAGGGACGCCGAGGAGGCCACCAGGGTCGCCAGAGAGGCGGCGCTGAAGCTCGGTGTGGACCCCACCCAGCTCTGGATCGAAGCCCAGCGCCTTCAGGGCGCCCTCCGCTCGCGATCGGCGGCGAAGGGCGGAGAGGCGGGTACCCGCGCCGCAGGCGTGGGTGCCGCTCGGAGCATGGAGTCCCCCTCGCCAGCCTGGCCCCCACCGGCGGTCTCCGAGCGCGACCTCGTGGCCTTCCTGCTCCACGTGAGGAGCGCCCGGGTCGAGCTGCTCCCGCTCCTCGAGGCCGAGGATCTGGCTCACCCGGGACTCCGGGCGCTTCTCGGCGCCCTGAAGGCGGGTCCTGACGCCCAGCCCGAGGCGCTCTTGCCCGAGCTCCAGGGAGAAGCCGAGCAGGGGCTCCTCGCCTCGATGCTGATGGAGGAGCCGAGCTGGGCCGAGCCGGCCCCGTTGATCCAGGAGTACCGCCGCCGTTACGAGATCCGACACCGCCTGCGCCGCATCCGCCAGGTGGCCCAGGCCATCGCTCGGGCCCAGGCCGCGGGGGATCCGGCCGTGGCCGAGCTGGAGGCCGAGCTCCGCGAGCTGGAGCGCCAGGCGCTGGAGGTGCGAGAACTGGCCGGAGCTCGCCCCGGCGCGCCGCCGGGCCAGTGAGGGCGCCGCGGCCGCCCAGGAGGAGTCCAACGGATGGCTGACGAGCCGAAGATGGACGAGCTGGACAAGCTGATCTCCATCGGCAAACAGAAGGGGTTCCTCACCTACGACGAGGTGAACGACGCCCTGCCGTCGGACATGGTCTCACTGGACCAGCTCGACGACATCATGATGATGTTCGGCGCCATGGACATCGAGGTGGTGGACTCCGCCAAGGGCGGCCGGCTGCCGTCCGAGATGGAGCCCCGCGCCGAGGAGGCCGAGGAGGCCATGGAGCCGGTCGAGATCGACCTCACGCCCGGCCCGGTGGGGCGCACGGAGGACCCGGTCCGCCTCTACCTCCGCGAGATGGGGCGCGTGTCCCTCCTGACCCGCGAGGGCGAGATCGCCCTGGCCAAGCGCATCGAGGAGGGCAAGGAGGAGGTAGCGCGGGCCATCCTCGGGACCAACCTGGCGATCGAGAAGATCCGGGCGCTGAGAGAGGAGTTGAAGAAAGGGCTGGTCGTGGTCAAGGACGTGGTGGATTACTCCGACGAGGAGTTCCCCGAGGAGCGGGAGGAGGAGCTGACCCGGGACGTGATCCATGCCCTGGCCAGCGTGGACCGGCTGCTTCGGGAGCGGGAGAAGTTCCTGGTCGATGCAAAAAAACTCCGCGCCCGCTACGCGGGGAAGCGCCGCAGGAAGGATGCCCCGTGGTTCAAGCTGGAGGCCCAGGCTCGGGCCAAGCAAGAGAAGGTCCTCGCCACCCTCCGGGGGCTCAACCTCCACCCCTCTCGCATCGACCTCTGGGTCCACGATCTCAAGCGGCTGGTGGACAAAGTCATCAAGGCGGAGCAGGAGATCTTCCTCTGGTCTGACGGCTCGCGCCCGGCTCCCGCGGCGGTGGACGCCTTCCTCGCCTCGCTGGCCGACGACGACCTGGACGACGGCGACCGCGACCTCTATCAAAAGTCCGCGGCCCGCTTCAACAGCATCAGGGACCGGCTCATCTGGATGGCCCACCAGAAGGTCAGGCGCGCCGAGGACCAGGCCCGGGCCAGGGCGGACGAGCTGAAGCGCACCGTGGGCGTGATCAAGGGCGGCGAGCAGAAGGCCGCCCAGGCCAAGAAGGAGATGGTGGAGGCAAACCTCCGCCTGGTCATCTCCATCGCCAAGAAGTACAC
>JACQRS010000098.1 GCA_016206385.1 Candidatus Rokuibacteriota bacterium
ACCTGTTCTGACAACTCCGGGTGACTTCCTTCCTGCTCATGCGTCAGCGCCTTGCCGATGTCGTGGAGGAGGCCCATGCGGCGCGCCAGTTTGGCGTCAGCCTTGATCTCGGCGGCCATCATCCCCGCCAGCCAGGCCACCTCCTTCGAGTGCTGAAGGCAGTTCTGGCCGTAGGAGGTCCGGAACTTGAGCCGCCCCACCAGCCGGACCACCTCCGGATGAAGCCCGTGGACCCCGATCTCGAAGCAGGCCTTCTCTCCCTCCTCCTTCAAGTGTTGCTCCATCTCCTTCTTGACCTTCTCCACGACCTCCTCGATTCGGGCCGGATGGATCCGGCCGTCGGCAATCAGCCGCTGGAGCGCCAGCCGGGCGATCTCCCGGCGGAGCGGATCGTAGGCGGAGATGAGCACCGCTTCGGGGGTGTCGTCAACGATGAGGTCCACCCCGGTGGCCAGCTCCAGGGCGCGGATGTTTCGCCCTTCCCGGCCGATGATCCGCCCCTTCATGTCATCCGAGGGGAGGTCCAGGATCGAGACCGCGGTCTCGACGGTGTAGTCAGGCGCCAGCCGCTGAATGGTGCTGGCGAGGACCTCCTTGGCCTTCTGCTGGGCAGTCTCCCGCGCCTCCTGCTCCAGGCGCATGGCCGTGAGGGCGGCCTCGTGGCGCGCCGCTTCCTCCATCTGGGCCAGGAGCTGGCGCTTGGCCTCCTCGGCGGTGAGACCAGAGATCGCCTCCAGCTTTCGGCGCTCGGCATCCAGCGCGGCGACGAGCTGCTCCTCTTTCTCCTTGATGCCCTGCTCCCGGCTGGCCAGCTGGCGCTCCTTGGCCTGGAACTCGCTCTCGCGCCGCTCCAGCTGGTCCAGACGGCGGATCAGCTGCTCTTCCTTCTGGAGGACGCGCCGCTCGGCCTGGTGGATCTCGCGCTGCAGCTCCCGGGTCTCGCGCTCGGACTCGGTCCGCGCCTTGAGGACAAGCTCCTTGGCCTCAATCGCGGCGCTCTTGCACTTGGACTCGGCGTCCCGCTCGGCCTCCTCAACGATCCGCCGGGCGCGCGCCCGGGCGTCGCCGACGATGCGGTCGGTGTAGACGCGGTAGGTGAGGTAGCTTAAGCCCAACAAGATTCCGACGACGAGCGCAGGAATCCACATCCAGTCTATGGTGGTCATGGCCATCGTCTCCGACAGGGACCCGTAGCCCCCGTGCTGTCACGCCTAGCCTCATGGTTGTCAGTTCAAATGCTTGAAGAATTTGACAAATTATAGGTCAGAGACACGGCTGGAGTCAAGGAACGGCTGCGCGGTGACGACCCGGCCGGCCCGGGCAAAGCAAAAGCGGCGGCGCTCGGCGCCGCCGCTTCCATTAATTCCCCGCCTCTGCCGTGTGTCGACGGTGTTTCGAACCTGGTCTCACCAGGTGGGCGCTATATAGGAGGGCTTTAGGCTTCCCCTTCTCGGAGGGGCTTGCTCACCACCCCCACAGTCAAGCTCCCGATCACAAACATTGGGTTGAAACTTCCCTCCGACATCACGAACAGCGCAGGGAACGACGAGGCCACCTATCTCTTACCCAAGCCCGGGCGCCACGTCAAGCGGAAAGTGTGGACGGCGGCGCCACCTTGTCGAGGAGCTGCACGAGCACGCCGACCCGCCGCGCGGCCTCCCCCGCTTCCTGGCTCCGGGCCTCGCGAGCGCGGAAGAGCTCGTCCGCGATATAGAGGGCCGCGAGCACGGCGAGCTTCACCGGGTCCTGGTTCCCTTCGCCCCTGAGCTCGCTGACCGTCCGCTCCACATGGGCCACCAGCTCGCGCACATAGTCGGCCGGCGCTTCGCTCTTGACCGTGAAGCGCTGGCCCAGCAGCTCGAACTCGACGCGCGTACCCTTGGTCACGGCAGCTCCAGCGCGTCCAGCTCTTTGAGGATGCTCTCGACCTGGGCCAGGATCTGCGTCCGCTCCTGGCGGAGGCGGGCGATCTCGCGCTCGGTGTCTTCGAGAGGGCCGAGGCGGGCCCGCAGCTCGTCCAGCTCCCGGGCCTGGGCCGCCAGCCGCTTTTGAAGCTCGGCCTTCTCGGCCTCGGCCCGGCTCCGCTCCGCCTTCAGGCGCCCGATCAGCTCGGCGGCCCGGCGGACCGACTGCTCCAGCTGGCCGAGCCGCTCGGGAAGCTCATTGGCCATCAGGCGCTCCCCCTGACCGCAGCGCCGAGCCGCTGGCGGACCCGCTCGACGATCCGGGCATGCAACTCGTTCACCTCCTGGTCCGTGAGGGTCCGGTCCTCGGCCTGATAGAGGAGCGTGTAGGCCAGGCTCTTGCGCCCTGCCCCCACCTGATCGCCGGTGTAGACGTCGAAGAGCATCACACCCCGGAGGAGCGGCTCCCGCATGGCCTGAAGCGCCCGGGTCACCTCCTCCGCGGTCACCTCTGCCGAGACCACGAGGGCGAGGTCGCGCTGGACCGCGGGGAAGCGCGGCAGGGGCCGATAGCGGATGGGACGCCGGGGGAGAGCGCGGAGCTGGTCGAGGTCGAGTTCGGCCAGGAACACGGGGGTGGGAAGGTCAAACGCGTCGCGGACCGAGAGGGTCACCTCGCCGAACCATCCCACGCGCGCGTCACCCGCGTGCACCACTGCGCTCCGGCCGGCTTCGAGGAAGTTGGGGCCCGGGGTAGTCACGACCTCGTACTCATCCACCCCGAGGGCAGCCAGGACGTGCTCGACCAGCCCCTTCGCGTCGTAGAAGTCCACGCCTTCCCGCTTCAGATACCACGCCCGTGAGGCACGCATTCCCGTGAGCGCCATCCCGACCCTCAGGTTCTCCCGCGCGAGCCCCTCGGAACTGCCGGAGGCGAACACCCGGCCGATCTCGAAGCAGCCCACATCGGGGTTCTGGCGGTGGAGATTTCCGACGAGCAGCTCCAGGAGCCCCACTGCCAGCGTGGGGCGGAGGAGCGAACGCTCCCGGGAGAGCGGGTTCCTGAGCCCGAGGAGCTCGGTCGAACCGGGGTCCCAGCCGAGGAGCCTGAGACGGTCGGGATCCACGAAGCTCATCGTGATCACTTCGGCGATGCCCGCACCGACCAGCGCCCGTCGGACCTGATCGATCTGGTCAAGGGTGGCGGGGCGGCGCACCAGGGAGAAGGTTCCGCTGGGGAGCGTGGAGGGAATCTGACCGTATCCCCAGACCCGGATGACCTCCTCCACCAGGTCGTCCTCGAGCGTCACGTCGCGGCGGAAGCTCGGGACCGAGACCTCCAGCGCGGGCTTCCGGTCGTCTACGGCAAAGCCGAGCCCCGTGAGGATCCTGACCACCTTCTCCCGGGGTGGGCAGCTTCCCACGACCCGCTGGATCCGTTCCAGGCGAAGCTGAAGTCGGGTCTGCGGCCGTGGCGCGGGATAGACATCGAGCACACCCTTGGCCACGCTGCCTCCCGCCAACTCCGCCATCATCTGGGCCGCCCGGTCCAGCGCGTCCCGGAGCCCCTCGATGTCCGCCCCGCGCTCGAAGCGGTAGGCCGCGTCGGTGGCGAGGCCCAGGGCCCGCGCGGTACGCCGGATCGAGGCCGGGTGGAAGTAGGCGCTCTCGAGCAGCACCGTGCGCGTGCGCTCGGTGACCTCCGTGTTGCCGCCCCCCATAACGCCGGCCAGGCCGATGCCCCGCTTGGGGTCCGCGATAAGAAGCATGGAGCCGGTCAGCTCGCGCTCCTGCCCGTCGAGGGTCGTGAGCCGCTCTCCACGCCGGGCGCGGCGGACCACGATGGTGTGCTCGGCCACAGTGTCGTAGTCGAAGGCGTGGAGCGGGTGGCCCAGCTCCCAGAGCACGTAGTTCGTCACGTCCACCAGGTTGTTGATCGGGCGGAGCCCCACCCCGCGCAGCCGCTGGGCCAGCCAGAGTGGCGAGGGCGCCACGGTGAGCCCGGTGATCACCCGCGCGGCATAGCGCGGGCAGAGGTCAGAATCTTCTACCACTACCGAGGCCACGGCTGCCGCATCCGCCTCGCCCTCCTTCACCTGGATGGCGGGAAGCCGGAATGGCGCGCCCGTCAGCGCCGCCACCTCACGCGCCACGCCCACGACGGACAGGCAGTCCGGCCGGTTCGGCATCACCTCCACTTCGAGGATCGAGTCGTCGAGGCCGAGGTACGGGATGAGATCGGCGCCCAGCGGGGCATCGGGCGGCAGGAGCAGGATGCCGTCGGCGTCCTCGCCGATGCCGAGCTCCTTCTCCGAGCAGAGCATCCCCTCCGAACGGGCCCCCCGGATCGCGGCCACCTCCACGCGACGGCCACCCGGGAGCGTGGCTCCGGGTAGGGCGAAGGCCGCCCGGGAGCCGGCGACCGTGTTGGGAGCCCCGCACACCACGGAGAACTGGCCGGTGCCCGTGGTCACGCGGCAGAGCTTCAACCGGTACCCGCCGCGCGTCACGTCGAGCTCTTTCTCCACGGCCTCGATGTGACCGACCACCACGCCGGCGAGGCCGGTGACCAGCGGCCTCACCTCCGACACCTCGATGCCGCCGTTGGTCAGGCGATCCGCCACCGCCTGTGCGGAGAGGTCCGTCGCCACGTACTCCCTGAGCCAGCGGTAGCTGATCTTCATGTCGGAAAGGACATTACTTGGGAGGCGAGAAGGTTGTCAAGGAATGGGCGACGTCAACCCGGCGGTTGGCGAGCCCAGAAGCGCGTGACGATGTTCCCGCACGCCGGGGCCATCTTGACGTCTCATCGCCTCTTGAAACTGGTTGCAATCGTCGTCGGCGTGCTCTATACTGCCGGCGTCTGGTTCGGTCTTCGGTTCATGGTGAACCCTCCTCATCAGACCGCGTCTCCGGTGCTCTTCCGCGTTCTGGGGCGTGCAAGATCAACGCGGAAGGCAGAGAAGGAGGCGCCCCATGGCGCACAAGCTGTTCGTCGGTGGTCTCTCGTTTTCCACGTCCAACGACCGTCTGCGCGAGGTCTTCTCCGAGGCGGGTCAGGTCGAGTCGGCGGTCGTCGTGACCGACCGGGACACCGGGCGCTCGCGCGGCTTCGGCTTCGTCGAGATGGCGACGGCCGAGGAGGCCGAGCAGGCCGTGACCCGGCTCAACGGCCGCGAGATCGATGGTCGGTCCCTCAAGGTGGAGAAGGCCAAGTCCCCGAACGAGGGCGGCGGGGGCGGGTTCGCCCGCCGGGGCGGGCGCGGCGGCCGCTGGTAGCCACGGCCGGGGGCCGATGATGGCGCGCGCGGGGCGGCACCCGTGAGGCGGCGTAACTACGGGTTCGAGCGCCGCCGCCGGGACGACCTCCGGCGCGCCAAGCAGGAACAGAAGCGCCAGCGTCGCGCCGAGCGCGCGGCCAGCGGCGCCGTCGGCCCCGAGATGGGGGAAGCCCAGGACACCGGGGCCCGGCCGGACGTCTGGGAGTGGTTCTCGGCCAGCCGAGGCCGGACGCTCCAGTCGCCGGCCGGCACCCGGCCCCCAAGCGATCCTCCCGACGACTGGATCCTCCTCACCGACGTCGACGAGCCCGAGGCGCCGGACGCCGAGGCCTGACGGCGCCGGCGCTACTTTTTCTCCTGGGCCACCGCCGCCTCGGCGGCCTGGAAGCCGATCTTCGAGTGCGTCCCGTCGCACATCGGCTTGCTGACGGAGCCGCCGCAGCGACAGAGCGCGATCCGCGTCCGCCCGCCGAGGTCCACCTTGGCGCCCGTGGGATCGTAGAGCTCGAACTCCCCCTCCACGATGTACGGACCGTTCGGTCGGGCGGTGATCTTGACGGTCATCGAGGCCCTCCGCCGATAGAGATTGGTTACCCACACCATATTACCATCGCCGGGGACCGCCACCGGTGGCACCGACCGTGGTCTCCGGGTCGGCGGTTTCCGAACAATACGTACCAGACTTTTGGGTATGCATTTGAAATCCGGAGTGCACGGGTGTACGCTCTCGCGGTGCGGGGCCCGATGACAACCCCGAAGGCGTAGCTGGACCGGCGCGTACGTTTAGGGAGGTGACCGATGGCCCGGAGCCGTGCCGTGACTCTCTCCCTGGCGCTGCTTCTCGGCCTCGTGGCTCCTGCCGGTGGGCAGATGGGACTGTACCCGACCCTCACCGTCGAGGCCGCGAACCGCGGCGTCGCAGTCGCGACCCGGCTCGAGGTCGGCCCCGCCACGAGCGAAGCCCGCTATCGCGTGCGGGAGCAGCTCGTCGGCAACAACTTCCCCGACGACGCCGTGGGGAGGACCCAGAACATCCAGGGCACCATCGTGTTCGACCCCGAGGGTAAGCTCACGGCCGACTCGAACAGCTTCAAGTTCGGTGACTTCAGCCTCACGCGGCCCCAGCTCTTCTTCATCCTGAGCGTGGAGGACCGCATCGGCCTCGAGGTGGACTTCACCCTGCGGCAGGCTTCCTGAGCGTCCGCGCGGGGCAGCCATCCGCACCGGCGCACGACCGTGGCTGACTGAGGTCCGCCGGGGGGAAGAGGGGGAACACAATGGTGAGAGACACGATTTCGCGTCGAGACTTCCTGAAGATCTCTTTCGGGACGCCAGCCGCGCTCGCGCTGGGCGAGCCGCCGGAGGCGATGGCGCACGCCCAGCCGCTCCGGCCGACGCCGGCCTGCGCCGACGATGCCGAGCCGACACCGCGGCAGACCGCAGGTCCGTTCTTCAAGCCGGACTCGCCGGGGCGCACGTCGCTCCTGGAGCCCGGCATCAGAGGGACGAAGATCGTCCTCACGGGCCTCGTCCTGTCCACCGACTGCAAGCCCGTCGCGCGCGCGCTGGTCGACTTCTGGCACGCGGACGACAGGGGCGACTACGACAACGCCGGTTACAAGCTGCGCGGCCACCAGCTCACCGACGACCATGGCCGCTACCGCCTCGAGACCATCGTGCCGGGGCTCTACCCCGGCCGGACGCGCCACTTCCACGTGAGGGTCCAGGCGCCGAGCCGGCCGGTCCTCACGACCCAGCTCTATTTCCCGGGCGAGCCGCAGAACCAACGGGACTTCATCTTCAACCAGGAGCTGGTGATGAAGCTGCAGGACGCCGCGGACGGCAAGGTGGCAACGTTCGACTTCGCCCTGGACCTCACGGGGCGCGGCCGCTCGAGGCGGGGATAAGCGGGACGGCAGATGACCCTGACCGACGGAGGCTGCGCCCGGATCTGGATCGGGGAGGTGTGGGTCCGGAGGAGCACCTCCTCCGAGAGATAGAAGGTGTCCTGCATGTCCTGCGCGGGGTGGTCCTTGCGGATATTCAGCGCTTCAAAGTTGTAGAAATCGGAGTCCACCTCCGGCCCCTCGGCCACGGCGAAGCCCAGGCCCAGGAAGATCTCGATGATCTCGTCCTGAACCAATCGAGCGCCTAAGGTGAAAAATAGGCTATACTCCGAGAAGAGGTTGGATCCCGTGACTTTTTTTGAGCTCTTCACCCTCCTCGCCTCGGCTGTCGCGATCTTCGGGCTCATCGTCGGTGTCTTCTCGGTCTGCAGGGGATCACAGGAATCCTGGCCCGGATCGACGAGCGAGTTCGCTGATCAGCCTCGTCGCTTCCGCATCGCCGCCCTCAAGGCCGCGAGCTCGACCCCTGGTCGCCGATGCCGAGCGAGGGTGATCGGACGGTCCGCCTACTCTCCCTCGCCCGGGACGTGGCAGGAGCCTCCTCAGCTTTGTCCTTGACAGCCCCCCTCATTCGCCCCTATCTTTGCCACTGTTCCTGTACTATTTAAGCGCGCTGGCCTCCCGCTCAGGCTGACCGGTTGGCCAACGATCCGCTCCGGATGGAGCGCTTCTTTGCCGGGTTCCCGACCGATACACCGGTGGCGATCGAGGCCTCGGGCACGTGGGGGTGACCGGTCGATCTGTTGGAGGGCCTGGGGCATCGCCCCATGCTCTCTCACCCAAAGCAGACCAAGGCCATCGCCGCCGCGCGGCTAAAGAACGACCGGGTTGATGCCGAGCGATTGCTCTTGCTCCTGCACGGGGACCTGCTGCCGAGGGTGTGGAGCATCGTGTGGGGTATCGTATGACCCCGGCCTGAACATATCGTCCCCGGTAGCATTTTTTCGCTGGAATCTACATTTTCGTGGCAGCGTGGATTTTGTTCCTGTCGTCATGGCTTCTGGTCTCCAAAGTCAAGCGAGACATTCCCGTTTAGGCAGATAAGGGTTGAATGAAGATATCAATCGCGCTTTGCTGCCGTGATGAGCTCGGAAACTTGCCCGTAGTCCTGGAGCGGCTGAAGTGGTTGGACTCGGTTTTGAAGGACGACCTGTGGGAGGTCGTGATTGTGGACGGCGGGAGTACGGATGGGTCCCGCGAGTTTTTGGTCGAGGCAGCCGCCGCATGGCGTAAACTCCGCGTGATCGACCAACAGCCGCC
>JACQRS010000099.1 GCA_016206385.1 Candidatus Rokuibacteriota bacterium
CCGACGAGACCACCAACTGCGCGCCGCCCTCCAACCCGCTCGACCCGCTGTCGAAACCGCCGGACAACGACGCCGACCTGCTCTGCGACCCGCTCGACCCGGACGACGACAACGACGGCGTGCCCGAAGCCGCCGACCGCGCCCCCCTGGACCCCAGGCGCTGCCAGGACCTGGACGCCGACAGCTGCGACGACTGCTCGGTAGTCCAGCCGCCGAATCCGGCCAACGACGGCCCGGACACCGACGCCGACGGCCTGTGCGATGCCGGCGACCCGGACGATGACAACGACGGCTACTCGGACGCCGACGAGACCACCAACTGCGCGCCGCCCTCCAACCCGCTCGACCCGCTGTCGAAACCGCCGGACAACGACGCCGACCTCCTCTGCGACACGCTCGACCCGGACGATGACAACGACGGGATCCTGGATGACGGCGATGGTTCGGGAACGATCGGTGACAACAGGTGCACGGCAGGGGCCACGGCCAATTGCGACGACAACTGCCAGTTCGTCTTCAACCCGGATCAGGCGGACATCGACGCCGATGGCATCGGCAACGCGTGTGATGCTGATATCGACGGTGACAACGTCTTGAACTCGCTCGACTGCGCGCCGACCCTGTACTGCGTGACGGATCCGCCTCCGCCGATCGGCAACTCACTCCACTTCGTCTCGGGCAGCAGCGAGACCGTGCGGTGGAGCGAGACCGCCTTGGGGAACAACCACCTGCACAACGTCTACCGGGGCACGGTCGGGCCGGAGGGCGCGTTTGCTTACAGCCACGCGTGCCTGTACGTCGGCCTGTTGGGGACCGAGGCGGCCGACCAGGAGATCCCGGCTGTAGGGGCGGCTTTCTACTATCTGGTCAGCACCGTGAACGTCTGCGGGGAGAGCCATCTGGGGCATGACGGCGGCAGTGCCTTGCGGCCCAATCCGGCCCCGTGCGATGTTCCGGGCGGCGACGGGGACGGGGACGGGGTTCCGGACCTGTCAGACAACTGTCCCGCCGATCCGAACTCCGGCCAGGCGGACGCGGATCGCGATGCGGTCGGCGACCTCTGCGACAACTGTGTGTCCAATCCCAACCCAGATCAGGCGGACACCGACGGCGACGGAACGGGAGACGTCTGTGATGCCACACCGTGACGTCGGGCGGAGCCTCGAACGATAGGAGCGCAGGAAGATGAGCGTCAAGTTGTCACGGGTGATCCTTTTCGGCCCCCTCGCCTGGCTGCTGGCCCTGGGGGCACTAGGCGCGGTCGCCTGGATCGTCGATGACGACGACCCTACGGCCGATTTCTCGAGAATCCAGCCGGCGATCAATGTAGCGGTCAATATGGACGTCGTGCAGGTCCGGTGCGGCTTGTATCCGGAGAACATCGTCATGAAGAACGGCGTCAGCGTGATCGGGCAGGGCGCCGGCTGCACCATCCTGGACGGAGGCCGTGCCGGCACCGTGGTCACCTTCGTGGGCATCCGCCGGCGACCGGCTTTGGGCATCCCGCCCACCGAGTTCTCGGGCTTCACCGTGCGGAATGGCCGCAGCTCCCAGGGAGGGGGGATGTTCATCAGCGACAGCGACCCGATCATCACGCACAGCGTCATCATCGGGAACGAGGCCCTCCGGACGCCATCCGGGTACTACGGCGTCGGCGGGGGCATCGCCCTCACCGACTCCGCTCCCATCGTCAGCAACAACCTCATCGTCGGCAACTCGGCCGAAAGGACGGGCGGAGGCGTGGACATGTACTTCTCGTACCCGATGCTGAGCAACAACACCATCATCGGCAACAGGGCCGTGCAGCCCGGTTCAGGGTACGGGTACGGTGGCGGAGCCTACGCCCTGTTCTCCGATCCGATGCTCCAGTCCAACGTCATCGTCGACAACAGCGCGGAGGGGGGCGGCGGTGGGATCGATCTCATCAACTCCAGCGCCACCCGGATCGAGTACACCGACACTTTCGGGAACGTCCCGCTCAACATCAGCGGCGCCTTCGTCGCCGGCCCTGGGAACATCTCCCAGGATCCGCTATTCGTCGATGCCGGCAGTCTCGACGTCTGCCCCAGGAGCCACTCGCCGGCCATCGACACCGGGTTGCCGACCGGCAGCCAGTTCCTGACCGATCTGTTCAGCCGACCGCGGCACGTGGACGGGGACTTCGACGGCCCGCTGGGGAACGGAGCAAGGATCGACATGGGAGCCTGTGAGGGCGGCGACATCACTCGCCTCATGGTCGACGCAGGAGGAACCGTGAGCTGGGACCCGAGCGTCGGTCGGGGCGCCGTCTTCAACCTCTATCGCGGCGTGCTGAGCGCGTTGCGAAGCAGTTGTGCCACTGCCTGCGTCTACACCCAGGACCCGGCGGCGGTCCCGGGTGCCAGCCGGCAATGCGGCCTGGCGAGCCCCGGGTTCACCGATCTCGATGTCCCTCCACTGGGGGGAGCCTATTACTATCTGGCGACGGGGGAGCGGGCGCTCGAGGGGGTCCTCGGATTCCGGGCGGACGGGTCCGTGATGACCAACGACAACCCTTGTCCCTGAAGCAGGGAGGTCTTCCGTAAGATGTCCGGCGAGATGAAGCGAGCAAATGATCGTGAGCACCGGACGCCGTCCGGACCAGGCCACGGAGGCGTCACGTTCGCCTCTCCAGCGGCGATCGGGGTCGCTCTGGTTCTGACGTCGCTTCTCCTGGCCGCGGAGGCGCGGGCTCTCGGTGACCTCGAGATCGAGCGGCCCGATGCACCGCCCGCCGCGGGGCGGCAACGCTGGGTGCGCCTCGAGCGGGGCTCCGGCGAGAAGGAGCAGCTGTGGGCCCAGGAGGGAGGCGCGGTGGAATATGTCCGCTACGCCGGCGGCCGGATTGTCGAGCACCGGGTCGGCCTCATGCCGCCGAAGCGCTTCGGGCAACTGTGCAGACAGATCGATCAGCCCGGACCCCTCGAGGCCATCTTCCGCCTCGGCGCCGGGCTTCGACCCAGTGACCGGTACGGCACGTTCGTCCGTCTCGGCGCCCCCGTGTCCTCGCGACCGACGGGGCTCGATGCACCAGCGCCGTCACCAGCGGCGGGCAGTCCGCCTGTCGGTCCCGAGGGGCCCTCCATCATCGAGGATTTGCTCACGCACCCGGGCCGGTTCCTGTTCGTCCGGCGGGACGTGGACCGGCGTGCTCTCGACGGGCTGCCAACGGACCCGCAAGGAACCGGGTGGATCCAGCAAGAGGACCGCTGGCTGCCGGTGCTGGTCTACCTTCACCAACCTCCAGACTGATAGATAGGTGTTTCGGGTCCCGCCCACCGGGACTGCCCGCGGTGGAAGGATGGCGCGGTTCCGGGTTCCCGGCACGGGCCTGCCGGCCAGTTTGCAACAAAAACCGGCAGCAACCCGAAGGCTGCTGCCGGTTGGGGCCTTTTTTCGGGGATCTGCTTACTTCTTCGCCCCCTTGGAGGACTCCAGGCTCTTCAGGAGCCGCTTCACCTCCTTCAGCAGCTCCTCCTTGCCGAGCTCCAGGGCTTCATCGCGGATGTCCTCCAGGTGCTTGGCCAGGAGGGAGTTCAGGGAGACATCGACCTTGCCGAGGAGCCCTCGGACGATCCGGAGACGAACCTCCGGCTCGTACCCCCCG
>JACQRS010000121.1 GCA_016206385.1 Candidatus Rokuibacteriota bacterium
CTCCGGAGCCTCGCGCTGTGCGACACCACGAGCCGCGTGCCTCTGGAAGCGAAACCGCAGTGGGACGACCGCGTTCGGACCGCGGAGACGCAGGGCATGGAGCCGCTCGTGGAGCCCACCATCGAGCGCTGGTTCACCGCGCCGTTTCGCGAGCGCCGCGCCGGCGTCGTGGACGGTGTGCGCAAGATGATCCGCGCGACGAACCCGCGCGGCTACATCGGATGCTGTCACGCCATCGCGGCGCTGAACCTGACGGATCGCATCAGCGCCATCACGCTGCCGACCGTCATCATCGTGGGGGAGGATGATCCAGGCACCCCGGTGGCGGCGTCGCGGACGATCCACGAGCAGATCAAGGGCTCCGAGCTCGTGATCCTGAAATCGGCCGCGCACCTGTCGAACATGGAGCAGCCGGAGGCGTTCACCCGCGTCCTGACTGACTTCCTGGCGAAAGCGGAGCGGTGAGGAGGTCGCCATGGCCCTGACGCTGGATCTGAAGCGGACCGCAGTCCTGGCGATGGATCTCCAGAACGACATCGTCAGCGCCACGCCCGGCGTGGCGGAAAAGAAGGTCCTGCCGAACATCCGCCGGGTCCTGGACGTGAGCCGGCGGAAGCAGGTGCCGGTGATCCACATCACGGTCTCCTTCCGGCCCGATTACCGCGACGCGCCGGCGAACCCACTCGCTCAGATGATCCGCCAGAACAAGATGCTGCGCGCCGGAACGCCGGGGGCTGAGATCCATCCCGATGTCCGGCCGCAGGAGAGCGAGCCGGTCCTGAACAAGACGTGCGTGGATCCCTTCCTCACCACCGGCCTGGACCAGCTCCTCCACAGCCTGGACGCCAACACCCTGGTGCTCATGGGCCTCTGGACCAACTTCGTTGTCGAGGCGACGGCCCGCCACGCCGCCGACCTCGGCTACCGGGTCATCGTGGTCCGCGAGTGCTGCGCGAGCAACACCGACGAGAACCACAGCTTCGCCATGACCCACATCCTGCCGAGCGTGGCGACGGTGGCGAGCCTCGAGGAGGTCCTTCAAGCGGTCGGATAGCCGGGGGCGCGCGGCCTGCTGCCCGTGCGCCGCGGTGTGCTAGAATCCGGTTGGTGAAGTTCCTGTTTGTCTGCACCGGGAATATCGCGCGGAGCCCCGCAGCCGAGGACGTGCTCCAGCGCATGACGAACGGCGCGCACGAGACGCGCTCGGCGGGGATCTCCCCCTTCTGCCCGCGCCCGCTGAGCGGCGAGGACCTCCGCTGGGCAGACCTCGTGGCGGTGATGGAGGAGGATCACCGCGCCTTCATCCTCGAGCGCTGGCCGGAGACCGCGCCCAAGCTCAGGGTGCTCGCCATCGAGGACCGCTACCATCGCCGGGACCCCGCGCTGATCCACCTGCTCGAGGTCAAGCTGGGCGAGCTCCTGGCCGAAGCCGGCTCCGGTGGCCGGCGCGGAGCCTGACACCATGCTCGACATCGGCCTCCAAGAGCTCCTCCTGATCCTGGTCATCGCGCTCCTGGTGTTCGGTCCGAAGCGGCTCCCCGAGCTGGGCCGCGCCGTGGGGAGGGCCATGCGCGAATTCCGGCGCGCCAGCGAGGAGTTTCGCTCCACCATCGAGACCAACCTCCAGATCAACGAGCCCGATTACGTTTCCCCGCCCGTTGCGCCCGTAGCGGCCGAGCCTCCGTCACCCGCGGCGGCTGAAGCCCTCGCGAGCCCGGCGCCCGACACGGCGGCGAGTCCTCCCGCGCCGGGCGATGCCGTCTCCGCCGAACCCTATCTCGCCCAGCGCGGGGCGCGCCTTTTCCACTCCAGGGAGTGCACCTGGACCGGCCGGATCGCCGAGGTTGAGCGGGTCTATTTCAAGCGGGCGGCTGAGGCCCGGGATCAGGGGCTCTCCCCGTGCCCTGTCTGCGCGCCCTGGGAGCCTGAATGACTCGTCTCTTTTTTTCTCTTGACATCTCATCACATGTTGACTAATCTTGTGTAAAGGTCGCCATCCCCCTATGCGGCTCACACGTGTCAGTGGAGAGGGAGCGAATGAGAGAGCTGACAGCCCGGCAGCGGGAAATCCTGGCTTTCATC
>JACQRS010000103.1 GCA_016206385.1 Candidatus Rokuibacteriota bacterium
AGTGGTGGCACCGCACCTACGGCAAAGACGTCCTCATCTGTAGCCCCCCCAACCTCATGGCGCTGACCGGCGCCGTCATCATCGGCGTCGGCCTGCTCTTCGCCACCGGGGCCCAGCGGGAGCGCGGGCTGTTTCGTGCGCGGGCCCTTCATCGCGTCGTCCTGGCGCTGCTCTTCCTGGACCTCACGCAGCGGATGCTGTTTCTGCTGGCCCACTACACCATGATCCCGGAGAGTCGGACGCCGGACTACTATCCGTTCCTCGTCGCCGCTCTCGTCGTCCCGGTGTTGACCGCGGCGGCGCGCCTGCTCGGCCCGTGGGCGCCGGTCCTCCTCGGCTGCCTTTATCTCGCGCTCGTCGCCGCCATCAACCTGTTCCTCTGGACGATCGACTTCATCGGCTACACGCTCACCCCGCTCGTCGTGATCCCGGCCCTGGCTGCCAGCGGCCTGCTGCACGCGGCGGACCGCTGGCGCCAGCGGTGGTGGGTCGCGTCGGTGGCCGCGCTCGCGTTCATCGCGGTGTTTTACACGATGGAGTGGCTCTGGATGGCCTGGGTGGTCCGGAGGCCGTGGCCCGTGAGCGCGCTTCTTGGCGGCTTGCCGCGATCGCTCCTGGCCGCCGGGGTCAGCGGCTGGGTGGGATGGGCATTCGGTGGGTTCGTGCTCTCGGTCGGGCGCCCGAAGGGGGTCCGGGCCGTTTTTGGAGGAGCGGTCCGCGCCACCGCGATAGCCGCGGCCCTGGCTGCCGTGATTGTCGTCGGGCTCTGGACGATCTATCAGCCTCAGGGCCCGACACCTCCCGCCGCCGTGAAGGACCTGGGGTTGGTCCCCATCAGCCGGCTGGACTACCGCGAGGCGGTGTTCTGGGAGGCGATGCACGCGACCGGCTGGTGGTTGCCGGCCGTGCACCGGGCCTACAGCGAGGGCGTCATCGACGGGCAGCTCCTCCCGGTGGGCCCTGGGTGGTGCGTGGCCGACCCCGGACAGCTCGGCGAACACATGGCGCAGATCCGCTTCGGGCTGACGATCAACGGCCAGGCGGTGCCGCTGTCGGACTACCCGCGCGTGCGTGTTCGCCAGCGGGACGGACGCGTGTGCGAGTGGGTGGGCGTGGCCGCCTCCACGCCGCAGCCCGGGCGCCAGCGGTTTGTCTACACCCTGACGTACGAGCGGCCGATCAGGATGGAGGGCGAGCGGGTCGGGCCGGGGGTGTGCGTGGTCGAGATGGACGTGGTCATGAAGTCGCCGTGAGGTCCGTCGTGAAGTCCGAAGCCGACGCCATCGAGGAGCTGCACGCCCGGGGTCTCACCGACGGCCTGCCCGTCGTCCTGCCCGCGCCGGCGCGCGTGAGAGACGCCGTCGCGGCGTCGGGACGGAGCGCCGCGGAGCTCATCGCGCTGGTCCCGCCGAGGTACGGCCGGGCCACAGTGGAGAAGGTCGCGGTCAACGCGGTGATGGCCGGGTGCCGGCCGGAATACCTCTCCGTGGTCATCGCGGGCGTTGAGGCGATGTGCGACGACGCCTTTGGCCTGCTCGGCATCTCGGGCACCACCGATGCGGTCGCGCCCCTCTTCCTGATCAACGGTCCCGTGCGGCGGGCGCTGGACATCAACTCGGGCGTGGGCCTCTTCGGGCCGGGCTGGCGCGCCAACGCGACGATCGGGCGCGCCCTCCGCCTGATCTGGGTCAACATCGGCGGGGCGAAGCCCGGCGTCATCAGCATGTCCACCTTCAGCCAGCCGGGCCGCTACACCTACTGCATCGGTGAGAACGAGGAGGCGAATCCCTGGGAGCCCTTTCACGTGGAGCACGGCTTCGCGCCGGGGGACAGCACGGTCGCGGTGCTGGCTGGCGAGGCGCCCCACGTCACCTCCGCCTCCACGAGCCGGACGGCGCGGGACCTGCTGCTCACCATCGCGCGGAGCCTGGAGGTGGTCGGAAACCACAAGGTGACGGCCCTCGGCGACACGCTCATCATCTTCTCGCCGGAGCACGCCCGCACCATCGCCGGCGACGGCTGGTCCAAGGCGGACGTCCGGAGCTTCCTGTGGGAGCGGCTCCGGAAGCCGGTGAAGGACCTGCTGCCGGGCCGGGATGGTGGCGAGGGGCTCAGGGAGCGCATGCTGGCCGGCATCGCGCACCCGGAGACGGACGAAACGCCGATCCCCAAATTTCGCGCCCCCGAAAACCTGAAGATCGTGGTGGCGGGCGGCACGGCGGGGCGGTTCACGGCGGTGGTCGCAGGCTGGCCGTTTCCCAACGCGCCCACCGGGCTCGTGATCAAGAAGATCCGCCTCCCGGCCCGGCTTGCCTGACGCCGGCACCGGTGGTAGCCTAGGGCAACGATGGTTCAGATCCGTCTCTCGCCTGATCTAGAGGCCAAGTCCAAGGTCGTCCGGGCGGCCATGACGGTGGACGAGCTCCTCGCCCGCTTCCCCGAGATTCCCCACGACCTCCGTGACGAGCCCATCCTGGCCGGGTACGTGAACGCGTTCGGTCATCTCCTGCGCATCGCCCAGAAACCGAGCCCGTGCATGATGCGTGACGGCGGGGACGCCCCGCACGTGTTCTACGTGAAGCTCGTGAACGACCTGGCGATCTATGGCGCGGGGCTCGCCACGCGCGACCGGACCCTCAAGCGGCTCCAGGCGACGCTCGACGGGTACAGGAAGCAGCCGGCCACGTTCGCGTGCACCCTCGTGCCGCGGCGGGCGCCCGGCACGCCCCGATCCGGCTGCGCCTGACCAGATCCACCCGGCATGCCCGCACCGACCCAATCGTGCGCCGGACTGTCTGCTGACGATGAGCCCGGCGCGTGATCCCGAGCACGAGACGCGGGCCGCGCTGGATCGCCTCGGCATCCCGTACGAGGTTGTCTCGTGCGACCCGCAGTTCGCCGATACCGGACCGTTCTGTGAGCGGTACGGCTACCCTCCCGATCACGCGGGCAACACCATCGTCGTCGTGTCGAAGCGAGGCGAGAGGAGATACGCTGCCTGCGTGGTCACCGCCACGAGCCGGCTCGACGTGAACCGCGCCGTGCGGAATCTCCTGGGCGTGTCCAAGGTTTCCTTCGCCTCGGCCGAAGAGATGGCGGAGCTGACAGGCATGGCGGCCGGCGGGGTGACGATCTTTGGCCTGCCCCAGGACGTGCCGATCTTCGTGGACGACCGGGTGATGGCCCTGGACTACGTGATCCTCGGCACCGGCGGCCGGAACGGCAAGATCAAGGTCTCACCGGAGGTATTTCACCGGCTTCCCCACGCCCGCATCATCCAAGGCCTCGCCCTCGCGCGCGAGGCCTGAACCGTCTCTCTCCCCCTCCCCCCACCTCTCCCCCCGAGGGGGAGAGGAGAAGAGGTGAGGGGGCTAGCCGAAGCGCCAGACCCGGGCTTCCGGGGGCTCGTCCGTCAGGGTGAACTGGGGCAGGGCGAAGTCGGGCGCGAGGTCCTGGAAGAGGACGCGCACGCGCTTGCCGATGGCGACGTTCTCCTCCCGCTCCGGCGTCAGCTCGAAGTGCACCAGGTTGGTGATCATCCTGAGCCCCTCGTCAGGCGTGGGCTCCCCCCGCTGCTCATCCAGCTCCACCAGCACGACGGGATACGGCGCCCAGTCGCGGAAGCCGGGCTGGATGGCCTGGACGACGATCTCGTAGGAGTAGATCGTTCCTCTGCCGCTCACCTCCTGCCAGCCCCACTTGAGCGCCGTGCACCAGGGGCAGGCGTGGCTGGGCGGGTAGCGCATCAGGCCGCAGGCCGCGCACTTCCGCATCACGAGCCGGTGCTGGCGCGCGGCCTGGAAGTACTCCGTCCACTCCGAGTCGTTGTCGGGCACGATCAGGTTCATGCCGCGGTATTCAACGTTCGGCATCCGTTTATCCCTCAGTCGCTCCTCTGTCCCCTCTCCCTGGAAGGGAGAGGGTTGGGGTGAGGGTTCCTTAGTCCCTGCGCAATTCGCTCAAGAACCGCCTCAAACTCCTTGAGTACCTCGGTGTCCCAAAAGCGCAGCACCCGATAGCCTCGTTGGGTCAGAAACTCGGTTCGTCTTCGATCCGCGTCGGCCCGCTCAGCATGCTGACCGCCGTCGACTTCCACCACCAAGCTGAGTTCCGGACAACAGAAATCCACAGTGTAGCGGCCGATCGGATGCTGCCTGCGGAACTTTGCACCACTCAACTGTCGATCGCGTAGCCGAGCCCAGAGCTTTCGCTCAGCTTCGGTCTGGTCACGACGTAGCTCGCGGGCGCGGTGTCGAAACCATGACGTCTTCGGCTCCACGTTTGCTCCGCCCCTCACCCTAGCCCTCTCCCCTGGGGGAGAGGGCATTTGCCCCATTGCCCTACCGTCTCAAAATCAGGGCGGAGCCGGTGGCGGGGGTGGACCAGCCCAGGTTCATGGCGATCTCGGCGTCCTTGACCTGGCGGCACCGGCCGGGGGCGTGGTCGTAGGTGTGGATCCCCTC
>JACQRS010000109.1 GCA_016206385.1 Candidatus Rokuibacteriota bacterium
CGGTCGGCCGCGTGCGAAGCGCCCTCGGCGCCTACCGGTTCAACGACGCCGCGAGCGCGATCTACCAGTTCCTCTGGCACGAGTACTGCGACTGGTACCTGGAGTGCGCCAAGCTCACGCTCTACCGCTCCCAGGATCCCGCGGCGCGCGCCCGCGCTCAGTGGACCTGTTTATCCGTGCTCGAAGCCACGCTCAGGCTCTTGCACCCCTTTATGCCGTTCATCACCGAGGAGATCTGGCAGCGACTCCCCAGGCAGAGCCTGGGAGCCCGCGCGCGCAGCGCGGGGGCCCGGGCCGCGGGCCGCCAGGCCGGGGATTCGATCATGGTGGCGCCGTTCCCCAAGGGCTCCCGGAAGGCCGTGGATCCTGCCGCTGAGGCCGAGATGGAGCTGTTCATGGGGGTCGTCACAGCGATCCGCAACATCCGCGGTGAGATGCGGATTCCTCCCGCCACCACCCTCCGCGCCGTGCTCAAACCCGCCGACCGGGCGGTGGGCGAGCGGTTGGCCGCACTGGTGCCGCTGATCCAGGCCCTGGGGCGGTGCGAGGTCACCGTGGATGCGGCAGCTGCCCGCCCCGCCGCCTCAGCCCTGGCCGTTGTCGGGCCGGTGGAGTGCTTCGTCCCGCTGGCCGGGCTGGTGGACCTGGCCGCCGAGCGTCAGCGGCTGGCAAAGGAGATTCGAAAGGCCGAGGACGAGATCCGGTTTCTCGAGCAAAAGCTCGCGCGGCCGGAGTTTCGAGAGCGGGCTCCCGCCGAGGTGGTGGAGCGCGAAGCAGCCCGCCTCGCCGAGCAGAACGCGCTCCGTGCCAAGCTGCGTGAGAGCCTCGGCCGTCTGGAGGATGCGGCCCGCGTTGGCTGAGACCCTGGCCAGGAGCTCCCTGTTTCCCCGCCTGGCCGCCCGCCTGCCGATCGGTCGAGTGGGCAAGGTCTTCTACGCCTTCGAGACAACCGGCTCGACCCAGGACGAGATCCGCCGCCTCGCCGAGGCCGGCGCCCCGGAGGGCACGCTGGTGGTGGCCGATCATCAAACGCGGGGTCGGGGCCGCCAGGGGCGAGCGTGGCTCGATGAGCCCGGGTCGAGCCTTCTTCTCTCGCTCCTCCTCCGCCCGGAGATCCCCGCGGGGACGGCCCCTCAGCTCTCGCTCCTGGCAGCGGTTGCGTCCGCTGACGCCCTGACCGGAGCCACGGCGCTCCCGGTCGGGATCCGGTGGCCCAATGACCTCGAGGTGAGGGCGCGGAAGGTCGGGGGCATTCTCGCCGAGGCCTCAGCCACAGGGGAGCAGGTCAGCCACGTGGTCGTCGGGATCGGCATTAACGTGAACCAGACTCGATTCCCTGCCGCCCTCGCCCGGCCCGCCACCTCGCTGGCCCTGGAGGTCGGGCGGCCGCTGGATCGCGAGCCGCTCCTCGAGGCGCTCGTGGCGTCGCTGGATCGCTGGTACACGCGCTATGTCCGGGAGGGCTTCGCCCCCGTGCGCGAAGGCTGGTGCCAGGCCTCGGTGACACTGGGGCAGCCCGTGGACGGCGGGGGCGTCACGGGGACGGCGGAGGATCTGGACGTGGACGGCGCGCTGCTCGTACGGACAGCGGCGGGCGCCCGCACGCGGCTCGTCGCGGGAGCGTTCCGCTAGGAGGGGACCCCCATGCTGCTCGCCATGGACGTCGGCAACACGAACACGAAAATCGGTGTCTTCGATGGCGCCCGGCTCGTGTTCTCCTGGCGGCTCACGACCCGGCGCGAGCAGACCGCCGATGAGTACTGGCTCATCCTCGAAACGCTGCTGCGCACCCACGGCGTGGAGCCCCGGCAGATCTCCGGCGTCGCCATCTCCAACACCGTGCCGCCCGTCCAGCAGACGTTCGAGCGGATGTGCGAGAAGTACTTCGGGCTCTATCCGTTCACGGTGGAGCCGGGCGTGAACACGCTCATGCCGCTCGCGGTGGACAACCCGCGGGAGGTGGGCCCCGACCGCATCGTCAACGCCGTCGCCGCCGAGGCGAGCTACGGGGCGCCGGTGATCGTGGTGGATTGCGGCACCGCCACCACCTTCAACTGCGTGAACTCCCGGCGCGAGTTCATCGGGGGCGCCATCGCGCCCGGGCTCTTGATCGCGGCTGAAGCGCTGATGTCCCGGGCTGCCCGCCTCTTCCGGGTTGAGCTGGTCAGGCCCAAGGAGGCTATCGGCCGGAACACGGTCACCAACATCCAGTCGGGGATCGTGTACGGCTATGCCGGGCTGGTGGACGGGCTGGTGGAGCGGATGCGGGCCGAGCTGGATGGGGACCCCCCGGTCATCGCAACGGGCGGCCTGGCCGGGCTGATCCACGAGGTGGCCCGGTCAATCCAGCGCGTCAACCCGGAGCTGACGCTGCAGGGCATCAGAATCGTCTACGAGCGGGCCCATGCCTCCCGGGCTTGACAGCTCAGGCTGCTTGCCGCTACACTTACCCCAAATATAGTATGGCGTCCCGGGCAATTCCCTACATACTGGGCTTCAGCAGCCCGAAAGGAGAGGCATAGATGGGCATGTGGGTCGGGCGCGGGCGCAAGGCCAGGATTGCCTATGGCTTTGATGACATCGCCCTGGTGCCAGGAACCGTGACCATCAACCCCAACGAGGCGGACATCAGCTGGGAGCTCTCCGGCCGGCGCTTCGAGATGCCCATCATCGCCGCTGCCATGGACGGGGTGGTGGGGCCGCGGCTGGCGGTGGAGATGGGGCGCCTCGGCGGCCTGGCCGTCCTGAACCTGGAGGGGATCTTCTCCAGGTACGAGAACCCCGAAGAGGTCATCGACCGGATTGTCTCGGCGAGCCTGGAGGAGGCCACGAAGATCATCCAGTCGATCTACGGCGAGCCGATCAAAGAGGAGCTCATTCACAAGCGGATTTCCGAGATCAAGAAGGGCGGGGGTCCGGCGGTGGTCTCCTCCATCCCCCAGCGCGCCGAGCGTTTCGCCAAGATCGCTGAGGAGGCTGGGGCCGACATCTTCGTGGTCCAGTCCACCGTCACCACGGCCCGCCACATCGCCACCGAGTACACTCCGCTGGACTTCCGGAAGCTCAAGAAGAACCTCTCGATCCCTCTTATCGTCGGCAACGTGGTCACTTACGAGGCCTGCCTCGAGCTTATGCAGTGCGGGGTGGATGCCCTGCTCATCGGCGTCGGGCCCGGGGCGGCCTGCACGA
>JACQRS010000110.1 GCA_016206385.1 Candidatus Rokuibacteriota bacterium
GGCGGTCTGCTCCTGGAACTGGCGGAGCCGGATGTAGCCGATCCCGGGCTCCACCTCCTGACTCCGCACCGACTGCACACGGATATTCTCGCGGGTGATCGTGAAGTCCCGGGGCTCCAGCCACCCCTCCCGGACAATCGAGATCGTGATGGTGGTTCCGGGCTTTCCCCGCATCCGCTTTACGGCCTCAATGAGCTGCATATCCTTGGTGGAGATCCCCTCGATCTTGATGATGCGGTCGCCGGGGTGAATCCCGGCCCGGTGGGCGGGGGTTCCCTCGATGGGCGACACCACGGTCAGCACGTCGTCCTTCAGCGTGATCTCGATGCCGAGGCCGCCGAAGGTTCCGGTGGTTTCCACCTGCATCTCCCGGTACATGTCGGGATCCAGGAAGGAGCTGTGCGCGTCCAGGCCCCGGAGCGTGCCGCGGATGGCGCTGTAGATCAGCTCTCTCGGCGGGACCTCGTCCACGTACTGGCTCTGGACGATGGAGAGCACCTCCGTGAAGAGCCGAAGGTTCTCGTAGGTCGCTCCCATCTCAGGGCTCTTGCTGACCCCCGTGCCGCCGAGGAAAAGCGTCAGCAAGATGAGCAGGGCGGAGATCACGAACGCTTTCTTCATCTGTTGAAGGGAGCCCATGGCGGCGCCTCCTCGCGCAACCTCGTTCGACTTAGCCTCGTTGCTGGAGCCATGCGGAAGGGTCTTGAGGCCGCCCCTGGTAGCGCACCTCGAAGTAGAGGCGCGAGCCGGCCAGCGACCCGGTGTCCCCCACCGTGCCGATCACTTGCCCCTGCCGCACGTCGTCTCCCTCTTTTACGCGGATCTCTGCGGCGTGGGCGTACAGCGTGTAGTAGTCGTTGCCGTGATCGAGGATAATCAAATTCCCGTACCCCTTGAACCACCCCGTGTACACCACCTCGCCCGCGTACACGGAGAGGATGTCCGTCCCCTCGCCGGCCTCGATTTCGATCCCGCTCCTGAAGGTCCGGGTGCCGAAGCGCGGGTGCACCTGCTCGCCGAAGGTGGACACGACCCGCCCCTCAGCCGGCCAGGGCAACCGCCCCTTCAGCGTGCCGAACCCCACCGCCGGCGGCTCGACGCCCGTCGCGGGAGGCACCTTGGCCGCGCGCCGGGCTTTGGCCTGGAGATCCCGGATGAACGCCTCAAGCCTCCTGGCGGCCTCCGACAGCTCGCCCACCATCCGCTCGTGGTAGGCCCGCTCGTCTCGAACCTTCGCCAGGAGCGCCCGCCGCCGCGCAGCCTCGCGGTCCACCTCGGCCTGCTCCTGGATCACCTGGGCCCGGAGCACCGCGATCTCCCGCGCGCGACCTTCTGCCTTCACCTTGCGGTCGGCCAGGGTCTCCTCGGTAACACCATACTCCTGAATGAGCCTGGCGTCCACCGTGGCCAGCGCCGCCAGATGCCTGAGCTGCACCGCGCGCGTCACCGGGTCATCGCCCGCCAGGATCATCGGAAGCACTCCGCCCTGGGCGTGGAGCTTGTACAGGGCGCTGAGCCGCCGGGCGAGCATCTCCTGCTGACCGACGCGCCGTGTCTCGAGGCGCTTGATCTCCTTCTCGAGCCCGCTCATCTCGGCCTCGACCTGCTTGATCCGCCGGTCCAGTCGCTGGAGCTCCCGCCGTTTCTCCGCCAGCTTGAGATCGATGGTCTCCAGCTCGGCCAGGAGGGAGGCCTCGCGCTTTTTGGCCTCCGCCGCCTTGGCGCGCTCTTCGCGGAGCTGCTTTTGGGTCTGCTGGAGGGTCTGCTCCTTCTCCCTGAGCGTGGGATCCTTTCGCTGGGCGGCGACGGGGGCCGCCAGCACCGCCAGCAGGAGCACGCCGAGCCAGAGCGGTTTCACGCCGGGCCCCGTCCTCTGGCCAGGAGCCCACCGAAGGCTCCCAGCAGACCCCCGCCGCCCAGCAGGAGCACCACCTCGAGCGGGGAGAGGAAGCTTGCCCGCTGGAGCCCCAGGGTCAGCGTCAGGAGCGGCTCCAGCCGGGGCAGCGCGACGGTGTAGGCCAGCCAGAGGCTGCCCAGCGCCATCACCGCCCCGAGCAAGCCCTGGAGCAGCCCCTGAAGCAGCAACGGGACGCGGATCACGGCCTCGGTCGCCCCCACCAGGCGCATGATCTCCATCTCGGCCCGCTTCACGTGCAACACCAGGGTGGTCGCGGTGGTGACGGTGAGGATGGCGGCCAGCGCCAGCACGCCGCCCACGCCGAGGCCGATCCCGCCCAGGAGCCGCTGCCACTGGGCCAGCCGTTCGACCCACTCGGTTCCCCCCTGCACCTCCTCAACCTCCGGCAGCTCCATGAGGCGCTGGACGAGGGCGCGCGTCGCCTCGGGCGTTGCCGCGTCGCGGGCCGGCGTCACCTCCACCGACGCCGGCAGCGGGTTGGATGGAAGCTGGTCCACCACGCCGGCCTGGCTCCCCAGCTCTCGCTTCAGCGTGGCCAGCGCCTCTCGTTTGTCCACGTACCGGAGTCGCTGGATGCCGCCCAGGGCCTCGATGCGCTTCAAGAGGGGAGCGACCGCCTCCGGCGGCGGCTCCGCTTTGAGGTAGGCGATCACGCGTAGCCGTTCCCGCCACTCGGCAACCGCCCGGCCCAGGTTCAGCGAGAGGAGCCAGAAGCAGCCCAGCGCAGCCAGCGAGAGCGTGATCAGGAAGACCGCGCTGACGCCGACCCGGCCGGCGCGCCGGAGGTCGCGAACGGTCTCGCCAAGCAGGAAGCCCAGCATGCGCGTCTAGCCGCCCTCGTCCTTCACCAGGCGGCCGGACTCCAGCACGAGCGTCCGCCGCTTGAGCTGGCTCGCCAGTGTCCGGCTGTGGGTCGCCAGCAGGATCGTCGTGCCCCGCTGCCAGATCTGGTGAAAGAGGTCCAGGACTTCGAGGGACACCGCTTCGTCCAGGCTTCCCGTAGGCTCGTCAGCCAGGAGCAGCGCGGGCTCCTTGGCAAGGGCCCGGGCGAGCGCCACCCGCTGCTGCTCCCCGAGGGAGAGTTGAGCCGGCAGCGCCTGGGCCCGTGCGGAGAGTCCCACCGCCTTCAGCGCCTGGAAGACGCGCGGCGTGATCTCGCGCCTGGGCACTCCCAGGACGCGGAGCCCGAAGGCGATGTTCTCGTACGCGGTTCGACCCGGCAGCAGCTTGGCATCCTGAAACACGATGCCGATGGCGCGCCGGAGCATCGGAACCTCGGCGCGGCGGAGCGCCGTCACGTCGAACCCCGCCACCTGGATCTCGCCCTCGGAGGGAACCTCTTCCCGGTAGAGCAGCCTGAGGAGGGTGGTTTTGCCCGCGCCGCTCGGGCCTGTCAAGATCGCGAACTCACCCTTACCAACCCTGAACGACACATCCGCCAGAGCCTGGATCCTCACCGGCCCCAGCCGGTAGACCTTGCCAACGCGCTGCAGCTGGACCATCGAGACTCCCGGTCATTATACGAACGGCCTCAGGATTTCGGGAGCTTTTCCAGGAGGAGCTGGTTGACGAGGGCGGGGCTGGCCTTGCCTTGGGTGGCCTTCATCACCTGCCCGACCAGGAAGCCCAGGCTCTGCTTCTTGCCTTTCCGCCAGTCCTGGACCGCGGCAGGATGCTGGGCGAGCACCTGCGCGACGACAGCGGAGAGTGTTGCGGCATCAGCCACCTGGACCAGGCCCTCCCGCTTGACGATGGTCTCCGCATCCTCGCCCGAGCGGTACATCTTCTCGAACACCTCCTTGGCGATCTTGCCGCTGATCGTCCCGCTGTCGATCAGAGCCAGGAGCCCCGCCAGGTGTCCCGGCGGGATCGGGCAGCTGGCGATCGCCACCTCGTCGTCGCCCGGCAGCTCCCGCAGCAGCTCGGACATGACCCAGTTGGCCACGACCTTCGGCTTCGGATAGCCCGCCACCGCGGCCTCATAGTAGTCCGCCAGCGCCCGGCTCTGGCAGAGGAGCGCGGCGTCGTACGCGGGAAGCCCGTACTGGCTCACGAAACGCTGCTGGCGCTCCGCCGGAAGCTCGGGGAGCGTCGCCCTGAGGCGCTCCACCCAGGCCGGCTCGACCCGGAGCGGCACCAGGTCAGGCTCCGGGAAGTAGCGGTAGTCGTGGGCATACTCCTTGGAGCGCATGGAGCGCGTGTAGCCCCTCGTCGCCTCCCAGAGGCGGGTTTCCTGGACGATCCTCTCACCGGACGCCAACGCCTCGGCTTGCCGGCCTGCTTCGAACTCCAGGGCATGCTGCACGTGCTTGAAGGAGTTCATGTTCTTGATCTCGACCTTCGTGCCGAGCTCGCCGGAGCCGCGGGGACGGAGAGAGATGTTAGCGTCGCAGCGAAGCGAGCCCTCCTCCATGTTTCCGGTCGAGACGCCGAGGTAGACGAGAATCGCCCGGAGGGTTCTGAGATAGGTCGCGGCCTCCTCGGCGGAGCGGAGGTCGGGCTTGGAGACGATCTCCATGAGCGGTACCCCGCTCCGGTTGAAGTCCACGAGGCTGGCGCGCGCCGTCTCGAAGACCCCGCCCTCGTGGAGGAGCTTCCCCACATCCTCCTCTAGGTGCAACCGCTGGATCCCGATCCGCCGCGGGCCACCGTCCAGGTTCAGCTCGAGCCAGCCCTCGGAGGCCAGCGGCTCCTCGTACTGGCTGATCTGGTAGTTCTTCGGCATGTCCGGGTAGAAGTAGTGCTTGCGGGCGAAGCGGCAGCC
>JACQRS010000101.1 GCA_016206385.1 Candidatus Rokuibacteriota bacterium
CTCCCAGGACGATCACGGCGCCCACGCGGCAGCGCCAGGCGGGCCGGGCCAGAACCTCCCACCGCCGCGCGCCGACCTCCCTCAGAAACAGCAGCTCCACCGGCGCGCCGCCGGCCAGCCTCGCGATGAGCCCGGCCGGGATCACCCGGGAATCGTTCAGCACGAGACAGTCCCCCGGCACCAGCAGCTCGGGCAGCTCGGCGAAGATGCGATCCTCCCTGCGGCCGGTCGCTCGATGGAGGACCAGAAGGCGCGAGGCGTCCCGCCGCTCGGCGGGATACTGGGCGATCCGGTCGGGGGGAAGCTCGTAGTCGAACGAGGCCAGGTCCATGACATTCCGAGTCTCAAGCCACGGCGCCACCCTGTCAAGCCGAAGTCGTGCTCCAGGCGTCTCCGGTGTAGAATCCGTCGGGATGACCGCGACGAGGATTTTTCAGGCGGAGTCCAAAGACGATCTGGCTCACGTCCGGACGCTGTTCAGGGAATATGCGGATTCGCTCGGCCTTGACCTGGGCTTTCAGGGATTCGAGCGGGAGCTGGCCGAGCTGCCGGGAGAGTACGCGCCTCCCCACGGCCGGCTCCTGCTGGCCCGTTCGGGGACCGAGATCGCGGGATGCGTCGGCTTGAGACGGATCGCGGACGGGGTCTCGGAGATGAAGAGGCTCTACGTGCGTCCCGATTATCGCGGAAAAGGAATCGGTAAAAGGCTGGCGCTCGCCGTCATCGAAGAGGCCCGTCGGATCGGCTATGCCCGGATGCGGCTGGACACGCTTCCGTCAATGGGCGAAGCGATCGCCCTCTATCGCTCGCTCGGCTTCAGGCCTATCGAGCCCTATCGGTACAACCCCGTACCCGGCGCCATGTTCATGGAGCTCGCGTTCGCGAGCCCGCCGTAGGCCGGGCTGCCACTACCCGATCTTGCTTCCCGGGGTCACGGGAACATCGGGGTGGAGGAGCACCACCTCGCCGCGCTCGGTGTAGGCGCCCATGACCAGGACCTCGGACACGAAGGGCCCCACCTGCTTCGGCGGGAAGTTCACCACGCACACCACCTGGCGGCCGACGAGCTCCTCGGGGCGGTAGCGGTCGGTGATCCGGGCGCTTGAGCGCTTGACGCCAAGCGGCCCCAGGTCCACCCAGAGCCGGTAGGCCGGCTTTTTCGCTTCCGGGAACTCCTTGGCGTCCACCACGACCCCCACCCGCATGTCCACCTTTTCAAAGTCGCTCCAGGAGATGGGCTTCATCGCAACATGGCCAGCGTCGAGCCGGGGTAGTAGAACTCGAGGATCTGCCGGTAGCGGTAGCCCTGCTCGGCCATGCCTTTGGCGCCCCACTGGCTGAGCCCCACGCCGTGGCCGTAGCCGCGCCCGGCGAAGCGCGCGTACTTTCCGTCCACGGCCACGGCGAAGAGCGTGCTCTTCAGGGTATCGTTCCCCACGAGCCGCCTGAAGTCTGTCGCGCGGAGCACGGCGCTTCCGCGCGTGCCGTGAACGGCGAGCCGAACCACCCGGAGCGAGGTTCCCCGCTCCAGCACCTCCAGCCCCACCACGCTCCCCACCGCGATGCCCCCTCTCCTGAGCAGCTCGGCAAGCTCGCCAAGGCGCAGGTCGAGGCTCCAGGAGTAGTGGGGCGAGCCCGCCGAGAAGTCGCAGCGGACCGGTCTGAGGGCCGGCATGTTGGCGGCCTGAAACACCTTCCGGGGGTCCTCGGTGTGGCCGCCGCTCTCGGTGTGGAAGAAGGCCGGGAAGAGCCGCCCTTCCCAGTGAAGCACCTCGCCCTCCGTCTCCTTCACCGCCAGCCACATCCGGGAGGAGGGCGGCACCCGGCCCGCGTACTGCTGATGCGCGGTGGAGGCGACCAGGTGAAAGGGCTTGCCGGCGTTGAGCTGGCGGTGGTACGCGGCGTAGGTCCGGGCAACGACTGCCTGGGCCTTGAGCATCTCCAGTGGCCACTGCTCGGAGACCTCAGCCCTGAGGACTCCGGCCAGGTACTCCTCCAGCGGCAGCTCGTTCACCACGGCCAGCGCCTCGCTGTTCCTGAGCAGATCGAGGGCGCCGGAGTACTCGCGGCCGTTGAGCTTGAGGCCGGCACCCGCCTCGGGCCTGAGCCTGAGTGCGGGAAGGCGCCGCCCTTCAACCTCCACGCTGCCGCCTGTGAGCGAGACGCGGAGCCGAGCGGGGGTCGTCGCGAGCACCGGCGCGCCACCCAGGTCGGTCACCCGCATGGCGCCGCCGCTCACCTCAACGCTTCGGACTCCGTCCACGATCGCGACCCGGATGAGGCCGCTGGCACAGACCGGCGAGGGCACAAGCCACGCGAGGAGAGCCAGCAGAAGGAGGGAGCGCCGCCTCAGCGGCGGCTCAACAGCGAGAAGATCAAGGTGAGGATGATCGAGAGGAACACGCAGCTGGCGAGCGGGAAGTAGAAGCTCCAGCTCCCGCGCTGAATGTAGATGTCGCCCGGCAGTCGCCCGACCCACGGCACCTTTCCCGCGACATTCCCCAAAAAGAGGAATATCCCTCCCAGAACTATCATGACCACCCCGAAAGCCATGAATAATTTCCCAAGGCCGCCCAACTCGGGCATCGGTGATCCCCTTACAGGGGGAGCTTCCCCTGGCTCCCCGGGGTCTGGGGGGCCGGATACCTCAGGTGGTCATACGCCTTCGGCGTCACCCGGCGTCCGTTCGGTGTCCGAACCAGAAAGCCGATCTTCAGGAGGTACGGCTCCACCATCTCCGCCAGGGTCTCCGCCTCGTCGTTGATGGTGGCCGCCACCGCCTCGATCCCCACGGGCCCGCCACCGAACTGCTCGATGATGGCCTTGAGGAAGCGCTGGTCCAGTCGGTCCAGCCCCTCGGAGTCCACGCCCTCCCGTTCCAGGGCATCGAGGGCGACCGCGGGGGTGATGACACCGTCGCCTTTGACCTGGGCGTAGTCCCTCACGCGGCGGAGGAGCCGGTTGGCGATCCGGGGGGTGCCCCTGGAGCGCCGGGCGATCTCGGTAGCCCCGTCGGGCTCCACGGGGGCCGTCAGGATGGAGGCGGAGCGCCGGATGATCTGGCAGAGCTCCGCCTCGGAGTAGAAGTCCAGGTGGTGGAAGATCCCGAAGCGATCCCGGAGCGGCGAGGAGAGCATCCCCGGTCGCGTGGTCGCCGCCACCAGGGTGAATGGACGGAGCCCATAGCGGAGGCTCCGGGCGTGGAGCCCCTTGTCGATAACGAAGTTGACGGCGAAGTCCTCCATGGCCGGGTAGAGCAGCTCCTCCACCGGGCGCGGGAGGCGGTGAACCTCGTCGATGAAGAGCACGTCATGGGCGCTGAGATTGGTGAGGATCCCCATGAGATCAGCGCCGCGCTCCAGGGCCGGGCCCGAGGTGGGGACGATCTGGGTCCCCAGCTCGTTGGCGAGGATGTGGGCCAGGCTGGTCTTGCCGATCCCGGGCGGCCCGTAGAGGAGGACGTGGTCCAGGCTGTCCCCGCGCTGGCGGGCGGCCTCGATGGAAACCCGCAGGCTCTCCACCGCCTCCCGCTGGCCGACGAACTCGTCCAGCCGCTGCGGGCGGAGCTGGCGCTCGACCTGAACCTCCTCAGGGAGCGCCACCCGACTCAGGATCCTCGCCTCATCCATCCCGTAGTTCGTTTTTTCAGATTTTCTAACCGGGCTCTACGTTGTTGCAGATCAAGATGGTTAATTCGCTGGAGCGCTTCGACGCTTTTTTCCATATACCGAATAGCATCGGCAATATCATTAGTCGCTTCGTAAACTAAACTCATCGCATAGAAAGTCAGACTTAAGCTATATTCTTCCCCCTGCCCCGCCGCCAACGCCACCTCCTTCGCCTCCACCGCCTTCTGATACCACTCCAGCGCCGGGACGTACTGCTTCTGCTCCTGGTGGACCAAGCCGATCTGATGGTAGGTGATCCCCAGGGAGTGCCGATCCCCCTGCCCCGCCGCCAACGCCACCTCCTTCGCCTCCACCGCCTTCCGATAC
>JACQRS010000102.1 GCA_016206385.1 Candidatus Rokuibacteriota bacterium
GAGCCACGCGTCACCGTACTGGCCGCGGCCCCCGGTCTGCTTCTTGTACTTCCCCTGGACCTCGGCGCGCCCCTTGATGGTCTCCTTGTACGGGATGCGGGGCGGCAGGAGGTTCACGTCCACGTTGAACTTGCGCTTCATCCGCTCCACCGACACCTCCACGTGGAGCTGGCCCATGCCGGACACCAGCAGTTGCTTGGTCTCCGGGTCGTAGTGGTGGTGGAGCGTCGGGTCCTCCTCCTGCATGCGCTGGAGCGCCGTGGAGATCCTGTCCTCGTCGCCCCGGCTCTTGGGCTGGATGGCATAGGAGATGGCCGGCTCGGGGAAGCCGATCCGCGCCAGGAGGAAGGGGTTGGCCTCGTCCGTGAGCGTGTCGCCCGTCAGGGTCTCCTTCAGCTTGGCCACGACGCCGATCTCGCCGGGCCCGAGGGCCTCGACCGCCTTCTGGCTCTTCCCCTGGAGCCAGGCGATCTGGCCGAGCCGCTCCCTCACCTCCTTCGAGGCGTTGTAGAGCGGCGAGTCGGACTTCACCGTTCCCGAGTAGACGCGGAAGAGGGAGAGCTTGCCCACGTGGGGATCGCTTACGGTTTTGAAAACGAGGGCCGACACCGGAGCCTTGGGCTCCGGCGGGCGGGCGGAGGCCGCCTTCGTCTTGAGGTCGGTCCCCTCCGCTTCCCCCCGGTCAGCGGGCGACGGGACCGCTTGGACGACGAGGTCGAGCAGCGGGCGGGTCCCGATGTTTTTGATGGCTGAGGCCGCCAGGACCGGCATCACCTTCCCCTCCATGATGCCCGTGCGGAGCGCCTTGAGCAGCTCGGCTTCGCCCAGCGTCCCTTCCTCCAGATACTTGGCCAGGAGCTCGTCGTCGGTCTCCGCCACCGCCTCCACGAGCTTCTCCCGGTACTCCTTGGCCTGGGCGGCGAGGTCGGCAGGAATCTCGGCCTCCTGGGGTTTCATGTCGGCGTAGAGGATCGCCTTCCCCTTCACCAGGTCCACGACCCCCTTGAACCCGCCCTCGGCACCCACCGGAAGCTGGAGCGGGGTGAGCCGCCCTTTGAGCCGCTTCCCCAGCGACTCCAGGGTGCGCCAGAAGTCGGCCCGCTCCCGATCCATCCGGTTCACGACCACCAGCCTCGGCAGGGTGTACTCGACCGCGAACTTCCAGACCTTCTCCGTCTGGACCTGAACACCCGCCACCGCGTCGACCACCACAACCGCAGCCTCCACCACCCGGAGCCCGGCCCGAGCGTCCGAGATGAAGTCGCCGTACCCGGGCATGTCCACCAGGTTCAGCCGGTGCCCCTGCCAGTCGCAGTACGCGACGGCGGTGTTCAGGGAGATCCTGCGCTTTATTTCGTCGGGGTCAAAATCGGTCGTGGTCGTCCCGTCGTCAACGCGGCCGAGGCGGCTCACAGCCCCGGCGGAGAACAGGACAGCCTCGACCAGGGAGGTCTTGCCGACCCCGCCGTGGCCCACAAAACCGACGTTCCTGATCTTCGTGATGTCAATGGGCATGCCAACCCTCTCAAAAAGACGGATGAAATGCTACCACACCGTCTTCCGGCTCGCCAGGATCAGCGCGCTTCGTCGTTCTCATCCTACCGGTAGGCCTTGCCCGGCCGCAACCGGCGCGGGCTTGACAGCACGGTCGCGTCGGGTATGCTCGCGGAGAGTTCACGTGCCCACGATCGAGGGAGGAACCGATGGAGATCGATCCGGCGGTGCTCGAGGAAACGCAGCGGGGGACGCTGGCAGAGCTTCTGGGCATCCGGTTCGTCGAAGCCACGAAAGACCGGGTGGTGGCCCAGCTCACGATCAGGGATGCTCTGAGAACCCATGGCGGCAAGCTGCACGGGGGAACCATCATGGCGCTCGCCGATACCGTGGGGGCCACTGCCACGGTGCTCAACCTTCCGCCCGGCGCGGGAACCACCACCATCGAGTCCAAGACCAACTTTTTCGCTCCAGGCCAGGAGGGAATCGTGCGCGCCGAAACGGTCCCGCTCCACCGCGGCCGGCGCACGATGGTCTGGCAAACGCGGATCACCGACGAGTCGGGAAGGCTTCTCGCCCAGACCATCCAGACACAGATGGTCCTCGCTTAGTGACGGCAGGATCGGAGGTGGGGTGCGGCCCTCAGCTCTGTTGGGCGGCAGCCATCCGCGGAGCGAGCGGGTTGCCGCTTTGCCGGGCGATGTCCACCAGCTCGTGGGGCAATCCGAACCGGACGTTCTCGTCCACCACGTGCACCTCTCGCACCTCCTCAGCCCCCATCCGGCGGAGTGCGTGCACCGCCTCGTGGACCAGGAACTCGGGGGTCGAGGCGCCGGCGGTGATCCCCACGCGGGAGGCCCCCTCTAACCACTCGGGCTTGATCTCCCTGATCTCGTTGATGAGGTAGGCGCGGGTGCCCACGGCCTCGGAGACCTCGCGCAGCCGGTTGGCGTTGGAGCTGTTGGCCGCCCCGATGACCAGCACGACGTCCACCTCCGCGGCCACAGTCTTGACCGCCGCCTGCCGGTTCTGCGTCGCGTAGCAGACGTCGTCCTTGGAGGGGCCGACAATCCCAGGAAAACGCCGACGCAGCGCATCGATGACCTCTCGGGTGTCGTCCACCGAAAGCGTGGTCTGGGTGATGTAGGCGACCTTATCGGGGTCCGGAACCTGAAGAGCCTCCACCTCCTCGGGGGTGGAGACCACGACGATCCGCTCAGGCGCTTCCCCCGTGGTCCCGATGACCTCGTCGTGGTCCTCATGGCCCACCAGGATGATCGTGTATCCCTCGCGGGCGTAGCGGATCGCCTCCAGGTGCACCTTCGTCACGAGGGGGCAGGTCGCGTCGATGACCCGCAGCCCCCGCCGCTTGGCCTGCTCCCGGACGGCCGGGGAGACGCCGTGGGCGCTGAAGATCACCGTCGCGTCGTCGGGAACCTCGTCCAGCTCATCCACAAAGATGGCGCCCTTTGCCCCAAGCGCTTCGACCACGTGGCGGTTGTGGACGATCTCCTTCCGCACGTAGACGGGCGGAGGACACACCTGGAGTGCCAGCTCGACGATGTCGATGGCCCGCTCTACGCCGGCGCAGAAGCCGCGAGGTCCCGCGAGAACGATCTCCTTCAGCTCCATCGCCCGATCACCGTGCGACCCAGTATAGCCGACCCCACGGACCCGTTCAACTTCGACTCCGTTCCTCTTCAGCGTCGGGCCGGATCAGCACCTTGAGAGCCTCGCCGCGCGCCATCAGCTCCAGGGCCCCTGGTACTTCGGCCAGGCTCATCTGGTGGGTGAGGAGGCCGTCGGGAACCACCGCGCCCGACTCGAGGCAGTCCACGGCGCGCCGGACCAGCTGCGGCGTGTGGTGGAAGGCGCCCACCAGGGTCAGCTCGTCGTAGTGGGCACGCTGGGTGTCGAGCCTCACCGAGGTCCCGGGCGCGCAGCCGCCGAAGAACACCACGGTCCCGCCCTTCGCCACGCTGGCGATCGCCTGCTCCCAGACCTCCGGGTGGCCCGTGGCGTCCACCGCCACGTCGACACCGCGGCCTTCGGTCAGGGCTCGGAGCGTCGCCACCGGGTCCTGGGCCCCGGCGTCAACCATCTCGCCAAGACCGAGCGCCCGGACCCGGTCCAGGCGCCAGCCAGCCTTGCCGACCACGACCACGCGCGCGCGGCGCGCCCGGGCCACCATAGCGAGGAGACAGCCGAGCGCGCCGTGGCCGAAGACCGCGACCGTGTGGCTGGGCTCCACCCGCCCGCGCTCGATGCCGAGGCGCGCGCAGGCCAGCGGCTCGACAAAGGCGGCCCGGGCCGCCGACAGCGCGGTGCTGACAACCACCAGGTTCTTGGCGGTGAGGCGGGGTGGCAGCGCGATGTACTCCGCGTAGGCCCCGTTCACGAAGAGCAGGTCCTCGCAGAGGTTCGCGCGGCCGGCTCGACAGAGGGGGCACTCCCCGCACGGCGCCGAATTCGCCGCCACGACCCGGTCCCCCTCGCGCACAGACGTAACCCCGCGCCCCACCGCGACCACGGTCCCAGCCATCTCATGGCCGAACACCGTCGGGACGCGCGGGATCATGACCGGGTGGCCCCGACGGAGGGTCTTGACGTCGGTCCCGCAGGTGAGGGCGACCTCAATCTTGACCAACGCCTCGCCCGCGCCCGGGACCGGGATCGGAACGTCCTCGTAGCAGAGCTGCCCCGGGCCGTAGAAGACCTGCGCCTTCACGAGGTCACACCGGTCAGGAAGACCTTGAGCGCCTGGCGGCTCAGGCTGAGCTGCACCGCCTCCGCCAGCCGGGACAGCGGAAGCCGGTGAGTCACCAGCGGCTCCACCCGGATGTCGCCGCGGACCAAGAGCTCGAAGGCCTCCCCGAGCTCCGCCGGCGAGCTGGAATACGTGGCGATCAGGGAAAGTTCCCGGTGGTAGAGCTGGTTGAGCGGCAGCGGCAAGGCGTCTCCGGCGCCACCCGCAAAGTAGTGAAGGGCGCCGCCATCTCTCACCAAAGACACCAGGGAGGAGAGGATGTCCGCACCACCGGCGGTGATGAAGACCCGATCCACCCCTCTCCCGCCCGTGGCGTCGCTCACCGCATCGGCGAGCGCTCGGGGCTCCCGGTACGCCTCGGCGCCGAACCGGGCTCCCTGCGCGCAGCGATCAGCCAACCGCTCCGAGCCCAGGACACGGACCCCGGCGCGATTGAGCAGCTGGACGAACAGGCAGCCGACTGAGCCAAGCCCCACGACCAGGGCAGTGTCTCCCGGCTCAGCCCGCGCCCGTTTCACCGCCCTGAGGCAGCAGGCCAGCGGCTCGGTGAACGAGGCGGTCTCATCGGAGACCGACTTGGGCACCCTGAAGGTGGCGTGGCGAACGTTGGGGGCGGGCACCCGAAGAAACTCGGCGAACCCGCCGGGGTCCAGGTTCACCTCCTTGAAGCTGCGACACATGGACGGGCTCCCCCGCCGGCAGTAGTGGCAGGAAAAGCACGGGACGTGGTGAGCCACGACCAGGCGGTCGCCCGCCTCGAAGCGGGTGACCCCTTCCCCGACGGCGACCACCTCGCCCACCACCTCGTGGCCGAAGACGGCCGGGGGCGAAATGCGCCCTTCCTGGATCTTGGCGATGTCTGTGCCACAGAGCCCGCACCCCCGCACGCGCAGGACGAGCTCGCTAGCTCCGGCGACCGGGTCAGGCCAGGAGCTCCACTCGATGACGCCGGGACCGCGATAGACTGCCGCCTTCATGCGGCTCTCCCGAGGCGCGCCCTCGCCCAGCAGGACAGCGCGATGGCGAGCTTGCGCGAAACCGGCACGCTCACCCGCTCCCCAAAGACCCTGAACTGGCGGCTCTCGATGGCCTGGAGCAGCGCGAAATAGATCCGCCCCATGATCTCGGCGGCGACGAGCCGCGGCGCGTCCTGGGCCGGGAGGTGAGTCCACGCCCGCTCATAGAACTGGCGGGCCCGGCTGGCCTCGAAGCGCATCAGCTCCACGAAGGCCGGCGTGTACCGACCAGCCTTGAGGTCCTCGGCGCTCACGCCGAAGCGCCGTAGGTCCTCCTGGGGGAGATAGATCCGCCCGCGCGCGGCGTCAGGCTGGACGTCTCTGAGGATATTCGTCAGCTGAAGCGCCACGCCCAGGTTGATCGCGTAGTCCCGGCAGCGCGGATCGGTGTAGCCGAAGATCTCGATGCAACAGAGCCCGACCGCCCCCGCGACCCGGTCGCAGTAGGGATAGAGGTCCTCGAAGGTCTCATACCGGGAGCGATCGAGGTCCATCTCCACGCCGTCCAGGATCGCCTCGAGGGCGCTCCGGGGAATCGGAAAGCGCTTGACCACCGACGCCACGCGCTGGGCCACGGGCTCCTGGGGGTCGCCGTCAAAGCAGCGGGCCAGCTCCTGGCGCCACCGGCCAAGCTCCCGACGCTGGAGCTCGGGGACCCCGCCGAGGTCCACGACATCGTCCACGATCCGGCAGAAGGCGTACACCGCGTAAATAGCCTCACGCTGCGTCCGCGGGAGGAAGAGAAACGCGTAGTAGAAGTTCGAGCGGCTCTTCTTGGTCAACGAGGAGCAGACATCCCGGGGCCTCATGAGCCCGCTCCGCCCCGGCCTCGCACGTGCGGGAGCGGCGGCGCGTACCCGTGGGCCACGAACCACTCCACCGCGTCGCCGACCGCCTGCTCCACCGGGCTCTGCGGCAGCCCCAGCTCGCGCACGGCCTTCTCGGGGCTGAAATACATCCGCTTCTTTGCCATCCTCACCGCGGTGAGGGACACGCGTGGCGGGCGTCCGGTCAGGCGCGCCGCTCCCGCCATGAACAGAGCCCCCAGCCAGGCCACGGCGTAAGGCACCCGGTGTCGTGGCGCGGGGAGACCCGTGATCCGGGCGAGAAGCGCGAAGATCTCGGCCAGGGAGCAGTTCTGATTCCCGAGGATGTACTTCTCCCCGGCCCGTCCTTTTTCCGCGGCCAGGATGTGCCCCCGCGCGACGTCCGCCACGTGAACCAGATTGAGCCCGGTGTCCAGAGTCGCGAACATCCGGCCCTTGAGGAAGTCCACGATCATCTGGCCGGTGGGGGTCGGCTTGACGTCCCAGGGACCGACCGGGGCCGACGGGTTCACGATCACCACCGGCAACCCCCTGGCCGCGAATTCCTCGGCGACCCGCTCGGCCAGGAACTTGGAGCGCTTGTAGGGGCCCACCATCTCGTCGAGCGTGACCGGCGTGGTCTCGGTGCCGGGACGGCCGTCCTTGGAGATTCCGAGAGTGCCCACGGTGGAGGTGTACACCACCCGCCCCACCTCGGCGCGGGCGCAGGCGTCGAGGACGTTCCGGGTCCCGTCCACGTTGGTGCGGTAGAGCGCCTCGGGGGTACGCGTCCAGAGGCGGTAGTCCGCCGCCACGTGAAACACCACACGGCAGCCGGTCACTGCGCGCCTGAGAGATGCCGGATCAAGCAGATCGCCGGCCACGAGCTCGACCGGGCAACCCACCAAGGCTCGCTTCTCACTCTCGGGCCTGACGAGGACGCGCACCGAGTGCCCGTCGGCGAGCAGGGCCCGAACCAGGTTTGCCCCGACGAAGCCGGTGCCGCCCGTGACCAGAACGTCCATGCCGCCTTGGCTCCGGATTTACTCCGCCAGCTCCGCGATCAGCCGGGCGACGGAGTTGAGCGCCAGGCGCGTCGTGCCCCGCAGGGCCAGGGCGTGACGGATCGCGGTGGGGCGAGACAGGACCAAGGCCAGAGCGCGTCGGGTTCGCAGCTTCCCCTCCGGGGTCAACAGGCCGATGAGCTCGGCGGGAACGTGCTGACCGGCGGGATCCGCGACCGCGCGCACGACCAGACAGGGGCACCCCTGCCGGGATGCCCAGGCGACAATCGCGGCGGACTCCATGTCCACAGCCCAGGCGCCCGTCTCCGCCCAGCGCGCGGCCTTTGCCTCCGGGGTGGCCACCAGCTCCGCGCTCGTCAGGAGGCAGCCCGTGCACGCATGACCCGCCGCGCTGACCGCGGCGCGATGCGCGCCGGGTGTCACGTTCAGCCGTTCTCCCCCAGGCCCGAGGACGCTCTCCGGGATGAGCAGATCCCCGACCCCGAGCTCCGGAGCCAGCGCTCCGCAGACACCGGCGGAGATCACGAGCGGTACCTGAAGGCCAGCGACGAGGGCGGACCAGCGGTCCGGCAGCAGGGTGGCGCGAACACCGACGGGAGCCAGCCGGAGTCGCGGCCGGTTCGAGGACGGCTCGTAAGCGGAAAACGGATGGCCGGGCACGCGCCGCAGCTCGAGCTCGCGGGCCAGCGCCCGGGCTTCAAGCTCGACCGCAGTGAGGACGAGAATCCCCGTCACTCCCTCCCCTGGCCGAGGGAAGGCGCATTCTGAGGCGTGTCCCGCTCCTTCCGCTCCAGCCAAGCGGCCCATGCGTGGCCTGCGGCCGCGTCCCTCCCGGTAAACCTGATGTTCTCGATTTCCGAGTACAGGATCTTCAGGGGCCCGTTCCCGGCCGGATCAAACATCTCGATGAAGGGCTCCCGCGCATCCGCGTTGCGGTTGAAGATGTACCCCTCCACCTCGGTCCCATCGCGCTTCACCACCGTCGTGTTGCCGCGGTAGTCAAAGGCCAGGTCGATGACCTGGGCCAGCGTCAGGGACTCGTCAAGCTCGGGTACCCACCCTTCCAATTCGGAGAAGGGCTCCATTACAGTTTGCCGGTGAGGGTGGCGACCACGGCGTCCTTGAAGCCTTTCCAGCTCGCAAAGGTCTCGTCCACCGCCGTGGGTTCGTAGCCGCAGTGGACCATACAATCCCGACACTTCGCGTTGCCGCTCTTGCGGCCGTAGTTCTCCCAGCGGGTCGTCTCGATCAGCTCCCGGAAGCTGTCGGCATATCCCTCCTGCAAGAGGTAGCACGGGCGCTGCCAGCCGAAGATGTTGAACGTGGGATTCCCCCACGGGGTGCACTCGTACTCGCGCTTGCCCATGAGGAACTGCAGGAACAGCGGCGACTGGTTGAACTTCCAGTGCCGCTTGGGATCGGACAGGATCGCCGCGAACAGCTCGCGCGTCTTCGGCCGTCCGAGAAAATGCTCCTGGTCCGGCGCCTTGGAGTAGCTGTATCCCGGCGAGACCATCATGCCTTCCACACCGAGGCGCATCATCTCGTCAAAAAACTCCCTGACCCGGGACGGGTCGACGCCGTCGAAGAGGGTGGTGTTGGTGGTGACCCTGAACCCCCGCCGCAGCGCCTCCCGGATCGCCTCGACGGCCTTGTCGTAGACCCCATCGCGGCACACCGCGGCGTCGTGCTCCTCGCGGAGGCCGTCCATGTGGACGCTGAAGCTCAGGTACTTGGACGGCTTGAACACGCCCTGCTCCAGCTTCTCCTTGACCAAGAGCGCGTTGGTACAGAGGTACACGTACCGCTTCCGCTCGACGAGGGCGTCCACCAGCTCGCCGATTTCCGGGTACATGAGCGGCTCGCCGCCGGGGATGCTCACGATGGGCGCCCCGC
>JACQRS010000106.1 GCA_016206385.1 Candidatus Rokuibacteriota bacterium
CCTCCAGGATCCGGATGTGGCGAAGCGCGGATTCCACCATGCCCTGCGCGGTTGGACCCCCATACTTGGCCAGCAGGTCCTTCTCGAGCGAGCCGGCGTTCACCCCGATCCGGATCGGAATCCGTTTTTCCTTCGCGACGTTCACCACCTCCTGCACAAACGCCTTGCCACCGATGTTGCCCGGATTCAGGCGGAGGCCGTCCACCGCCTGCTCCAAGGCCATGAGCGCCAGCTTGTAGTTGAAGTGGATGTCGGCCACCAGCGGGATGCGGATCTGCCTGCGGATCTCTCCCAATTTCTCGGCGGCTTCCCTCACCGGGACCGCGACGCGGACGATGTCGCAGCCCGCCGCCTCCAGCGCCCAGATCTGGAGCAGCGTGGCCTCCACGTCCCGGGTGTCCGTCTTGGTCATCGACTGCACCGTGATCGGAGCGTCGCCGCCCACCTTGATGTTGCCGAGCTGGATCTGCCTGGTCTTGCGTCGAGGCCTCATGGGTCACTCCTACTTGAAGAACCGGATGAACTGGTCCGCATTGCGCGCCAGGTCGTTGTAGACGGCGAACACCATCAGGAGGAGCAGGAGCATAAAGCCCACCTGCTGGGCCAGCTCGCGCTTCTTGAGCGAGAGGGGCCGGCCCAGCACCGCCTCGATGGCGAAGAATAGGAGGTGCCCGCCGTCCAGAATGGGGACGGGGAGCAGGTTGAGCAGGGCCAGGTTCACGCTGATCACGGCGGTGAAGAAGGCCAGGCTGGCGATTCCTTGCTTGGCCTGCTCCCCCGCTGCCACGGCGATCTGGATCGGTCCGCCGATCGTGGAGGCGGGGAGCTGGCCGGTGATGAGCTTCCAGAGTCCGATGGCCGTGAGCGCGGTCATGTCGGCGGTCCGCACCATCCCTTCGCCGATGGCGACGACGGGATTGGAGCGGACATAGGCCACCACAGCGGTCGGGCTGATCCCGATTCGCCCAACCTCAATCTCCTCGCCCTGAGGTCCGCGCTCCCTGATCGGCTGCGGGGTCACCGACAGGGTGAGGGTTTGGCCCTCGCGGTCAACCGTGAGGCGCACTGTCCGTGCCGGACGCTTGCGGATCTCCTCGGCCAACTCATCCCAGGTGAGGATCGAGCTGCCGTCCAATGCCGTCACGGTGTCCCTCGCTCGAAGCCCCGCGCGCGCAGCGGGCGTGCCCGGCAGTACCTCACCGACCCTGGCGGGCGTGTACGGCCTCGCGCCGAGGTCCCAGATCTCCCGCTCATCGCCGAAGATGTCCCGCACCCGGGTCCTGAGCGGAGTGAGGGCGACCTTCCGCTCCTCAGAACCGCGGACCACCACCAGCTGGATCGTCTCCCCCTGGGACGCGTGGACCGCCTTGAGAAGCTCCTCCCAGTGAGCCACAGGCTGTCCCTCAGCGGCCACCACGCGATCGCCCGGCTGGAGCCCGGTCTGAGCAGCCGGTCCGCCGGGCTGGATGCGCCCCAGCACCGACGGCAGCACGGGACGTCCCAGGACCATGAAGACGCCGGCGAAGATGGCGGCGGCCAGGACGAAGTTCATGCCGGGCCCCGCGAACACAATCAGGGCGCGGGCCCAGAGCGGCTTGAGCGAAAAGGACTTGGCCGGATCAACGGTGCCGGAGCCGCCTCCCTCCAGGGGATTTTCCTCGCCCATCATCTTCACGTAGCCCCCCATGGGGACGGCGGAGAGACAGTACTCGGTCTCCTTTCCGCGCCAGCGGAGGAGCACCGGTCCGAAGCCGACGGAAAAGCGCTCGACCCCGACGCCAGCCCAGCGGGCGACGAGGAAGTGGCCCAACTCGTGGATCAGGATCAGGAGCCCGATGACGATCACGAAGGAGACGACGGTGGTCACGCGAAAAGGCCTCCTTGCTCAGCCCGATCGGCCGGAACCGGCCGAGGCGGGCTGCCCCAGCAACTGTTCCCTGACGAAGCGGCGGGTCTCCCCGTCGATGGCCACGCACTCCTCGATCGAGCCGGGCTCCCGTGCGAGCTCGCGCTCGAGGGCCTCGGCGATCAACTCGGAGATCTGGGTGAAGCGGATCCGGTCCTCGAGGAAGGCGGCCACAGCCACCTCGTTGGCGGCGTTCAGGACCACGGACGCAGCCCCTCCCTGGGACAGCGCCCGGCGGGCCAGGGTCAGGCAGGGGAACTTCCGCGTGTCCGGCTCGGAGAACGTGAGCTGACCCACGCGCGCCAGGTCCAGCGACGGTACCGGACAGGGCCGCCGCGCGGGGTAGGTCAGCGCGTAGAGGATCGGGATCGCCATGTCGGTCACGCCGAGCTGGGCGATCACCGAGCCGTC
>JACQRS010000107.1 GCA_016206385.1 Candidatus Rokuibacteriota bacterium
CTGTGGTATCCTTCCCTCATCTCCATGGTGAGCAACGCCGACGCTGCCCGACGCATCGAAGAACTTCGGGAGCTCATCCACCGCCACGACTACCTCTACCACGTCCTGAACCGGCCCGAGATCTCAGACGCCGAGTACGACCGTCTGTTCAAGGAGCTCAAGGAGCTGGAGGCCCGGCATCCCGACCTCGTCACCCCCGACAGCCCTACCCAGCGCGTGGCGGGGCGGCCCGTGGAGGCCTTCGCCTCGGTGGAGCACAAGGTCGCCATGCTCTCCTTGGACAACGCCATGGATGCCGGCGAGCTCCACGAGTTCGAGGCCCGGCTCAGGCGCGCAATGCCCGGCGCCGACTTCGAGTATGTCTCTGAGCCCAAGGTGGACGGGCTCGGCGTCGCACTCGTCTATGAGCACGGACGCTTTGTCCGGGGCGCTACCCGCGGCGACGGGCGCGTGGGCGAGGACATCACCCAGAACCTCAAGACCATCCGCTCGATCCCGATCCGGCTTCAGGGCCCGCTCGCCCGGTGCCGCGAGCTCGAGGTGCGGGGCGAGGTCTTCATGCCTCGCCGCAAGTTCGAGAAGCTGAACGCGGAGCTGGAGGAGGCCGGTGAATCCACCTTCGCCAACCCGCGGAACGCCGCGGCCGGAGCCGTGAGGCAGAAGGATCCCGCCATCACCGCGAGCCGGCCGCTGGACTTCTTCTGCTACCACGTGAGCCACGCCGAGCCCGTGACCCTGACCACCCACTGGGAGACGCTGGAGGCGCTCAGGGGAAGCGGCTTCAAGGTGAACCCGCGCTCCCGCCGCTGCCCGGACACGGGGGCCGTCATCGCCTACTGCCAGGCCATCGAGGCGGAGCGCGATCAGCTCGGCTACGACGCGGACGGCGTGGTGGTGAAGGTGAACTCGCTCGAGCAGCAGCGGCGGCTGGGCGCGACAGCCCACCACCCGCGCTGGGCCATCGCCTACAAGTTTGCCGCGCGCCAGGCCACGACCCGGGTGCTGGAGATCAGGATCCACGTGGGCAAGACCGGCGCCCTGACCCCCACCGCCATCCTGGAGCCGGTGGAGCTGGCCGGCGTCACGGTGAGCCGGGCGAGCCTCCACAACGAGGACGAGATCAAGAAGAAGGACATCCGGGTCCGCGACACGCTGCTCATCGAGCGCGCCGGCGACGTGATCCCTTACGTGGTCCAAGTGATCCCCGCCAAGCGACCACCCGATGCCAGGTCGTTCGTCTTCCCTTCCCGCTGTCCGGTCTGCGACGGCCAGGCCTACCGGCCCGAGGGCGAAGCCATCTGGCGCTGCACCAACGCCGCGTGCCCGGCCCAGCTCAAGGAGCGGCTGCTCCACTTCGGCTCGCGCCGCGCCATGGACATCGAGCACCTGGGCGAGGCTGTGGTCAACCAGCTCGTGGACCGGGGGCTCGTCCGGGACTTCGCCGATCTCTACCACCTCACCGTGGAGCAGTTCGCCGAACTCGAGCGGCTGGCTGAGAAGTCAGCCCAGAACCTGGCCAGCGCGATCCAGGCCTCAAAGGGACGAGGCCTGGCGCGTCTTCTCAATGCCCTCGGGATCCGCATGGTGGGGGAGCGCGTGGCCCAGCTCCTGGCCGCCCGCTTCGGGAGCATGCAGCGGCTGCTCGAGGCCAGCGAGGCGGATCTCAGCGAGATTTACGGCATCGGCCCCCAGATCGCCCAGTCCGTCGCCAGGTTCATCGCCGAGCCCCAGAACCGGAAGACCATCGAGCGGCTACGGGAGGCTGGCGTGACCATGGTCGAAGAGGGGGCGGGCGAGGGAGAAAAGCCGCTGGCTGGCAAGTCGCTCGTCTTGACCGGCAGCCTCGCCTCCATAACCCGAGACGAGGCCAAGGACCTGATCCTCAAGCTGGGCGGCCGGATCACGGGCTCGGTCTCGAAGAAGACCGACTACGTCATCGTGGGCGCGGAGGCCGGCTCCAAGGCTCAGGAGGCCCGGCGCCTCGGCATTCCGACGCTGGACGAGGCTGAGTTCCTCAAGCTGATCGGCCGCTGAGCCGCACAGTGAGCCACGCGATACTCTTCAGCCTTCTGGCGATTGTCGGCCTGAGCGGTTGCCTGGCCGTCACAACGCCCTCCACCGCCCCTGAGGACCAGGCCCCGGGCGCGTGGCGCACGCTCGCCGCGATGCCTTCGGCCCGCCAGGAGGTCGCGGTTGCTGAGGCCGGGGGCAAGGTGTATGTCATCGGTGGCTTCGGCGAGGGCTACGAGCCCACGGGCATCGTGGAGGTCTACGACCCTGCCACCGACCGGTGGGAGTCAAGACCGCCGCTCCCGCTCGCGGTGCACCACCCCGCCGCGGTCGGCCTCAACGGCAGGATCTATGTGATGGGCGGCTTCACCGGACGACTGTCCCAGACCGCGCAGGACAGCACCTTCGAATACGATCCGGCCACCAACGCATGGCGGCGGCGCGCGGCCATGCCGACGGCGCGCGGGGCTCTGGCCGCCGCGGCCCTCGACGGCAGGATCCACGCCCTGGGCGGCGCCGCGGAATGGGCCCTCAACACCCACGAGGTGTACGATCCGGCCGCGGACCGCTGGAGCCACGGCCGGCGCATGCCCACGGCCCGCGATCACCTGGCGGCCGTGGCCGTCGCGGGCAAGGTGTACGCCATCGGCGGGCGCACGTCGTTCTTCGGAACGAAGTACGCCAGCGTGGAGATCTACGATCCTGCCGGGGACCGTTGGCAAACGGGGACCCCACTCCCGAATGCCCGGGGTGGCCTCGCCGCCTCAGCCCTCCAGGGTCGGCTCTATGTCTTCGGCGGGGAGCTCCCCTTCAGGATCTTCAACGCCGTGGAGATGTACGACCCGGCCACCGACCGCTGGAGCGCGAAGGCGCCCATGCCGACGGCCCGGCACGGCATGGGCGCCGTTGCCGTGGGCTCCCGGATCTATGTGCCCGGCGGCGGCGTGCGTCCGGGCCCCGGCCGCTCCAACGTCCTCGAGGCGTTCCAGCCGTGAGGCGCCTTGCGTTCCTGATCGTCTTGTTCGTGGCGCTGGGACCCGCGAGCGCGACCGGAGTCAGGCAGTTGAGCCGCGAGCAGGCCCTGGCCGCCCTCAAGAACCGCGACAATGTCGAGGCTCGTCGGCAGGGCGTGGCCGGGCTGGGCGACACCGGTGTGATGGCTGACGTCCCGCTCCTGGTGGAGGCGCTCCGCGATCCCGACCATGGGGTGCGGGCGCTGGCCGAGCAGTCCCTCTGGCAGGTGTGGAGCCGCTCCGGAGATTCCGCGGTGGACAGCCTCTTCGAGGTCGGCATCGAGCAGATGAACCAGCGTGATGCCGACGCGGCCATCAAGACCTTCTCCCTGATCATCCAGAAAAAGCCCGACTTCGCCGAGGGGTGGAACAAGCGCGCCACCCTCTATTACGTCATCGGCGAGTATGAGAAATCCCTGGCCGACTGCGAAGAGGTGATCCGGCTGAACCCCGTCCACTTCGGCGCCCTCTCCGGCTTCGGCATGATCTACCTCCAGCTCGGCAAGCCCCAACGGGCCCTCGACTATTTCCAGCGGGCGCTCGCCGTGAACCCGAACCTCGACCAGGTGGAGATCGCCGTGGAGGAGCTGAAGCAGCTCCTGATCCGCCAGCGGCGGGGCACCATTTAGGCTCGAACGCCGAAGATGGGTCTGGTCAAAGCCGTTCGATGCCCGAGATGTGAAGCCCCCGCGGCGGGGGACAACGCCGGGGTCTGCTCGCACTGCGGCACGGTCGTAGACTTGGTCATGGATCTCACCTCGGTGCCATCGCTGGCCGAGATCCGCCGGCGGGCAGAGCGGAGCATCTGGAAGTGGCGGGAGCTGCTGCCGATCCAGGAGCCCGCCGCCATCGTCTCGCTCGGCGAGGGGTACACGCCGCTGATCGAAGCGCGGCGGCTGGGCGAACGGCTCGGGATCCCGCGCCTGTACGTGAAGAACGACGGCCTGCTGCCCACCGGCTCGCTGAAGGACCGGGTCAACGCTCTCGCGGTCTCACGGGGCCGGGAAATGAAGGTTCCGCTGGTGGCCACTCCATCCACGGGAAACGCAGCCGCGTCACTGGCAGCGTACGCCGCCGCGGGAGGTCTCGCCTGTATCGTGTTGGTTCCCGAGGGAACCGCGCCGGCCAAGGTGGCCCAGGCTCGGATCTGCGGAGCCCGCGTGGTCGCGGTCCGCGGCGCCTTTGACACCGTGGCGGCTCTCGCCCGGCAGGCGATCGAGCGGTTCGGCTGGTACTCCGCGCTCTCGGACAACCCGTGGCGAAACGCCGGGCACAAGAGCTACGGCTACGAAGTCCTGGACCAGCTGGGTGAGGTGCCTGACTGGATGATCCATCCGGAAGCCTCGGGGGGCGCCGTCGCTGGAACGTGGAAGGCCTTCGGCGAGATGCAGGAGCTCGGCTGGGTCAGGCGAAAGCCCCGGATGGTTGCGGCTCAGGCCGAGGCTGCGGCGCCGCTGGTCAGAGCGTGGGAGAAAGGGCTCACCGATGTCGAACCGGTCACGCCGGGCCCGACAGTGGCCGAGGCGATCAAGGTCGGCCAGTCTCGTCTCGGCTGGCAGTGCCTCGCTGCGCTCCGCGACGCTGGCGGGACAGCCGTGGCGGTGGCCGACGATGAGATCCTAGAGGCCCAGCGCCTCCTCGCCGCACTTGAGGGTGTTTTTGCCGAGCCCGCTGGAGCCGTGTCAATCGCCGCCGCCAGGCGGCTCAGTCAGAGCGGCGCCATCGGCCCCAAGGAGAGCGTGGTCGCCGTCGTGACAGGTCACGGTCTCAAGCAGCTCGTGGAGCACCGGCTCTCGGAGATCCCGACCATCGAGCCGACCCTTGAGGCTCTGGAACAAGCCATCAAAGGAGGCGCCCCGTGCCCTTGACCGATCACGACCTCAACGCCCTCAGGAAGATCAGCAGTCCCAGCGTGGCCAACGCCAGCGAGACTTTCAAGGTCAGGTCGCGGAGCGAGGGGTTCATGTC
>JACQRS010000104.1 GCA_016206385.1 Candidatus Rokuibacteriota bacterium
GAACTGCAGGAGCGGCTCCCCTCGTCCCGCACCGTGATTCTGAACTGCGGGAACCCCGTGCTGATGGAGGACGTGAAGTATGTCGCCGACAAGAACGGCGTCCAGTTCGAGAAGGAAGACTGGTGAAAAACTCCTTGACCTCGGCTCTGGCGCGGTGTTAAATCAGCGTCCGAAGAGAGGAACATCATGATGGCGCGACGGTGTTCCGTGAAGGTGGTTGCCGCGGCGGTGGCAGTGCTGGCGACCCTGGCGCTGGGCGGTCTCGTGTCGGCCCAGGGAAAGTGGGAGGCCCCGCCCGACGTCAAGAAGCTGAAAAACCCGCTCCCCAAGTCCGACAAGGTTCTCGCCCAGGCCAAGAAGATCTTTGAGACCAACTGCGTGGCCTGCCACGGTCCCAAGGGCCTGGGGGACGGTCCGGCGGCCGCCGCGTTGCCCGTGAAGCCCGCGAACTGGACGTCGCCGGCGACCCAGTCGGAGGCCGACGGGGAGCTGTTCTGGAAGATCACGAACGGCCGGGGTCCGATGCCGCCCTGGAAGCACCTGTCCGAGAACGACCGCTGGACGATGGTCCACTTTATCCGCACCCTCAAGAAATAGCGGATCGCGGATCCTGCGCGCCCCTCCCGGTTCGGGAGGGGCGTTTTTGCTTGTACGCTTATGCTCTTGACTGGTCCGGTGCTCCGCCGTATGGTGTATGGCGATTTGCCTCCCAAGGCCGCCTGGCGAACATCGCGCGAGTCCAAGAGGAGCCGAGCATGGAGCAGGCGCCGCGTCACCCCCTGTATCACGCGCTGACCGAGATCGGCCGGACCCTGGAATCGCTCCGCGAACGCCTGAAGCTGCTGGACGGAGCCGACGCGCAGCCATCGGCCGCTACCCCCGACACGCCCGCCGCGCTCCCGCGTGTCGAGGTCGGCCAGCCACTGACCGAATCCCAGCAGCAGGCGCTCGCCCATTTCCAGGAGATCCTCTCGATCCCGCCGACCGGGCTCGAGCCCATGGAGGTCTTCTGCCTGACCGTGGATCGGATCACGCGGCTCCTCATCGTAGACCGCGCGGTCCTCTTCCTCCTCGATCCCGACCAGGGACGGCTCCAGCCGCGCGCGGCCAGGGGCTTTCGGCAGGATGACCTGGCCGAGTTCTCGCTCCTTCCCGGCGAGGGTCTGGTGGGGCGCGCCTTCAGAGAGGGGCGCTCCCTGATCTACGCCACCCCCGTAGGCGAAGCTCCGACTGACCCGTTCATCTTCCGCTTTCCGGTCCGAGACGCCGCGGCGCTGCCGATCCGTGCCGGAGGCGAAGTGGTTGGCGTCGTCTTCGCCGGGCGCCGCGGCCGCCCCGCGCCCTTCACCGTGGAGGAGATCCAGGTCCTGACGCTCCTGGCCGACCGGATCGGCACGGCCCTGGTCCACCGCAGGCTGGTGGAAAAGTTCGGGGGCCACGTGGACCATCTGAAGGAGCTGGTCGGGCTGGTGACGCAGACCGGTCTCCGCCATGACCTCCGCGACGTTCTCTCGATGGCGTGCGAGGCCGGGTGCCGCCTCCTCAGAGTGCGGGCCGCCATCATCGCCCTGCTCGGGGAGAACGGCCAATTGACGGTGCGGGGGAGCTACGGTATGCCCGAGGAGGCGGTCGCGCGCTGGCGCGTGAACACCGAAAGCGGCGTGACCGGCGAGATCATTCGGAGCGGGCAGGTCGTGGTCTGCGCCGACCTGCTGGCCTTGACCGGGCCCGACGATCCCTCTTTGAAGGAGTTCGGGACCCGGGGGCTCCTGGCGGTCCCAATCAGGATCCGCGACGAGCTGGTCGGCTGCTTCTACCTGGCCGACCGGGGCGTGAAGGATTTCTCCGCGGACCAGGTGGAGGCCGCCCAGCTCCTCGGCGCCCTGGCAGGCCTCGCGATCGAGAACGGGCAGCTCTACGGCGAGCTTCGCCAGGCCTTCGACGAGCTCACGGCGGCCCAGGAGCGGCTCGTCCAAAGCGAGAAGGCCCGGGCGTTGGAGGAGATGGCGGGCGGCCTCGCGCACGAGTTCAACAACATCCTCGCCATCATCCTCGGCAAGACCCAGCTGATGCTCGAGCGAGCGGGCGAGGGGCAGCTGCGTGAGGATCTGGCGGTGATCGAGGAAGCGGCCTGGCGCGCCGCCGACATGGTCCGACGGCTTCAGGGGTTCGCTAGGGTGCGGACGACGGAGGGCCCGGCCCTGACAGACCTCAGCGCCCTGGTTCAGGAAGCTGTGGCCCTCAGCCGCCCACGCTGGAAAGACGAGGCGGAAGCGCAGGGGATTCGGGTCGAGGTGGTGCTCGACCTGGCGGAGACAGCGCCCGTGCTCGGCACCCCGGGCGAACTGAGGGAGATGCTGATCAACCTGATCCTGAACGCCCTGGACGCCATGCCCCGGGGTGGCCGGCTCAGCCTCAGCACCCGCCGGCACGGCAACCAGGTGGAGCTCCGCGTCACTGACACCGGCACGGGGATGACCGAAGCGGTCAGGCGCCGGCTGTTCGATCCCTTCTTCACAACGCGATCGCCCCAGCGCGTCGGGCTCGGACTCTCCGTGGTCCGCGGCGTGGTGGGCCGCCACCAGGGAGCCATCGAGGTGGAGAGTCGGGAGGGCGAGGGCACCACCTTTACGATCGCGTTCTCGCTGGCACGGACTGCCAGCGGTGCGCCCGCTTCCGCTTCGGCTCCCGCCGGCGAGGGACCCGCGGCCCCGGCCAGGGTGCTTCTCGTCGAGGACGAGGAGCACATCCGGGCGACGCTCGCTGAGGTCCTCAGCGCAGCCGGCCACGCCGTGGAGACGGCCAAGGACGGCCTCGAGGCGCTGGCGCGGTTCCAACGAGGCCGCTACGACGTGGTCATCACCGACCTTTCCATGCCGGGACGCTCGGGACTCGAGGTCACGCGAGCGGTGAAGCAGATAGCTCCGGGCACCCCGGTGATCCTGATCACCGGGTGGGGGGACGTTCTGGACCCCGCGCGGATCCGCGAGAGCGGGGTGGACTTCACGCTGGTCAAGCCCTTTCGCAACGAGCGAGTGCTGAGCACGCTGGCCGAGGCGCTGAGACTCCGACGCTCCGGAGCCTAGGGCTGGCCCTGCCGAAGCTTCAGCGCGCTTCGTGACTCGCCTGGCCTCCGTTGACCTGGGCACCAATACCATCCGTCTGCTCGTCGTCGAGGTGGCGGAAGACCGGAGCTGGCGGCCGGTGGCCGAGACTCAGACCATCGCGCGCCTCGGCGAGGGGCTGCGGACCAGCGGCCGATTGAGTGAGGCGGCGATGGAGCGGGCCCTCGCCGCGGTGACCGAGTTCTGCGGGCGCGCCAGGGCGCTCGGCGCCGAACAGATCCTGATCATCGGGACCAGCGCGGTGAGGGAGGCGTCGAACCGATCGGTGTTCTTAGAGCGACTCAGCCTGTCCACGGGGCAGGAGGTCCGGGTGGTGCCCGGCGAGGACGAAGGCCGCCTCACCTTGCTCGGCGTGCTTCACGGCCTCCCGGCGCTTTCCGGATGGATCCTGGTCTTCGACATCGGGGGCGGGAGCACCGAGTTCATCCTTGCCCGAGACCGGGAGCTCGTTCGCGCCCGGAGCCTCGCGCTCGGCGTCGTCCCGCTCGCCGAGCGGTACCGGACCGCCGAGCCGGTGGAGCGGGCCCGCTACGCCGAGCTAGAGCGGGAGGTCCGGGCGCAGCTCGCGCGCGAGCTTCAGGATCTTCTGGCCGAGCACCGGCCCGATCACCTGGTCGGGACTTCGGGAACCGTCACCACGCTGGCCGCGCTGGACCAGGCCCTCCCCGACTACGACGCGGCCAAGGTTCACGGCTACCCCCTGTTGCGGCACCGGATCGAGGCGCTGCTGGGCGCGCTGGCGCCGCTCCCCGCGACACGCCGCGCCGGCTTCCCGTGCCTCGAGGCCGGCCGCGCCGACCTCATCATCCCGGGCATCGCGATCTGCCTGGCCACGATGGCGAGATTCGGCGTCAGCTCCATCCGCGTCAGCGACGCCGGTCTCCGCGAGGGCATCCTGGTCGACCACTTGGCGCGCTCCGCGCCGTGACCCCTCCTCGAGCGCGATGCTAGGGTGAGCTGATGCTTCGAGCGGTGCTCCTGCGGCTGTCGGAACAACGCGCGATCGGCCGCTTGCTGGAGCGCCTTCGGCTCACGCGGCGCCTGGTGCGGCGGTTCGTGGCCGGAACGCGCGCGGAGGACGCCTTCGCGGTCATCGAGCGGGTCAACGCTGAGGGCCTCCTCGCGGCGATCACCTACCTGGGCGAGAACGTGCGCGGCGCGGCCACGGCGCGGGCGGCTGCCGAGACCTACGTGGAGCTGCTGGACGAGGTCAAACGGCGGAACCTTGCCTGCCTTCCCTCCCTCAAGCTCACCCAGCTGGGCCTGGATCTGTCCGAGTCGTTATGCCTGGAGAACCTCAAGCGGATCCTGGAGCAGGCGAGCGCCGCGGGAACCCGCGTCTGGATCGACATGGAGTCCACCGCATACACGGAGCGGACGCTGGCCATCTACGAGAGGCTCCGGTCGCGCTTTCCCAACGTGGCCTGCGTGATTCAGGCCTACCTGCGGCGCAGCGAAGCCGATGTGAAGCGCCTGATCGCCTTGGGCGCCACGGTCCGCCTCTGCAAGGGCGCGTATCGGGAGCCACCCGACCTGGCCTTTGCCGACAAGCGTCAGGTGGACGCCAGCTACGCGCGGCTCCAGGACCTCTTGCTGTCCCCTGACGCGATCGAGCGCGGCGTGTACCCGGCGTTCGCGACCCACGACGAGCGGCTGATCCAGCGCGCCGCGAACCGTGCCCGGCAGCTCGGGATCGCCCCGGATCGGTTCGAGATCCAGATGCTGGACGGGATCCGCCATGACCTCCACGCCCAGATCCGGGGCCAGGGCCTCCGGCTCAGGGTTTTGGTCTCCTACGGGGAGGCGTGGTACGGCTTCTTCGTGCGACGGCTCGCGGAGCGGCCGGCCAACCTGCTCTTCCTGTTCAAGCACCTCTTCCGACCGTGAGGCTCAGCCGGCTCCTCTCAGCTCGCCTCCACGCCCGAGGGGAGCTGGGGCTCGGGGATCTGTTCGTTCACGAATCCATCCTGGGCGCGCGCTTTAGCGGCCAGCTGGTCGGAACCGCGCGGGTGGGCCCGTATCCCGCCGTTGTCCCTGAGATCACCGGCCGTGCCTACCCAACGGGGCTCTCCGCCCTCGCCCTGGACCCCGACGATCCCTTCCCCGCCGGCTTCCTCCTCCAGCGCTCTGGGCGGGAGCGGCGCCGCCCCCGCGAGGTTGACAGGGCCGGGAGAGGCGACTATCCTTATGAACCAACATGAATGAAATCGCGGTCTTGGTGTTGAACTACACCTTCGAGCCGCTCCACTTCACCAACGCCAGGCGCGCCATCACCCTTCTCTTGAGCGGCAAGGCCGAAAGCGTCGAAGCCTCTCCCCGGATCGTCCGCTCCCCGTCCATGACCATGACGCTCCCGGCCGTCATCCGGCTGGCGGTGTACATCCGGAAGCCGTTCCTGGATCGGGTGGCCTTCAACAAGAAGAACATCCTGCGCCGGGACGGCTACACCTGCCAGTACTGCGGCCGGCGCGGCGAGCGGCTCACCGTGGACCACGTGGTCCCCCGTTCCCGGGGGGGCGAGACCACCTGGACCAACGTGGTCGCGGCGTGCCTCGGCTGCAACCTGAAGAAGGGCAACCGCACCGTGGATGAAGCGAGGATGACGCTGATCCGCGAGCCGGCCCACCCCCGGTTCCTGTTCTCCGTGCTCCGCCATCCGCACGCGCACTCCTTCCTCGACTCCTGGCGAAAGTACCTCGTCACCGCCCTCTGAGCACCGGTGTTTCGCCTCTCCGCGGATTTTGAGCCCAGGGGAGACCAGCCGCACGCCATCGCCGAGCTCGTCCGCCTGATCCAGAGCGGGCGGTCTCACTCCGTCGTGCTCGGGGTCACGGGGTCCGGCAAGACCTTCACCGCGGCGTCGGCGATCGCGCAACTGCAGCGCCCCACCCTGGTCCTCTCGCCGAACAAGACTCTGGCGGCGCAGCTGTACGGGGAGTTCAGGGCGTTCTTCCCGTCCAACGCCGTGGAGTACTTCGTCTCCTACTACGACTACTACCAGCCGGAGGCGTACATTCCGCAGACGGACACCTACATCGAGAAGGATGCGCTCATCAACGACGAGATCGACCGGATGCGCCACTCTGCCACCCAGGCCCTCCTCGAGCGCCGGGACGTGATCGTGGTCGCCTCGGTCTCGTGCATCTACGGCATCGGCTCACCGGAAACCTACCACGGCATGCACGTGTCCCTCGGCGAGGGGGACACCCTGGACCGGGACCAGCTCATCAGGCACCTTGTCGCGATCCAATACGAGCGCAACGACTACGACTTCCACCGCGGCACCTTTCGGGTCCGCGGGGACGTGGTGGAGGTGTTTCCGGCCTCGGGGGAGAGCACGGCGCTGCGCATCGAGCTGTTCGGCGACACGGTGGACGCCGTCCACCAGATCGATCCGCTCCGCGGGCAGCTGCTCGGCCGGCTGGCCCGGATCCACATCTATCCGGCCAACCATTATGTGGCCCCCGAGGAACAGTTGGAGCGGGCGATCGAAGGGATCAAGGAGGAGCTGGCCGAGCGGCTGGAATTTTTCCGGTCGCGCAACCGGCTGCTGGAGGCGCAGCGGCTGGAGCAGCGGACCCTGTTCGACATCGAGATGCTGCGGGAGATCGGCTACTGCCACGGCATCGAGAACTACTCCCGGCACCTGACCGGCCGGAATCCGGGGGAGCCGCCGCCGACCCTGATCGACTATCTCCCGAAGGACACCCTGGTC
>JACQRS010000105.1 GCA_016206385.1 Candidatus Rokuibacteriota bacterium
ATACCGACGCGGTCCAGACCTTCGGCAAGGTGCCCATCGACGTCCATGCCTTCGGGATCGACCTCCTTTCCTTCTCCAGCCACAAGATCTACGGCCCCAAGGGCGTGGCGGGTCTGTACATCCGCAAGGGGACCAAGATGGTCTCGATCCAGCACGGCGGCGAGCACGAGCGCCGCCGGCGTGCCGGCACTGAAAACGCGCCGGGTATCGTCGGCTTTGGCACGGCGGTGGAGATCCGCGCCCGCGAGATGGAAGGGGAGGCCCGGCGGCTGACCGCGCTGAGAAAACGGCTGTGGGAGGGGATCCAGGCGCGGGTCCCCGAGGTGTGCCTCAACGGCCACCCGGTGCGGCGGCTGCCGGGCACCCTCAACATGTGCTTCAGGCACGTCGAGTCCGAATCCCTCGTGCTCGGGCTCGACCTTAAGGGGATCGGAGTCTCGGCGGGCTCGGCCTGCACCTCGGGCAACGTGGAGCCCTCCCACGTGCTGGTGGCCATGCGGGTCCCCCTGGACTGGGCCATGGGGGCCGTGCGCGCCACGCTGGGCCGGACCAACACCGAAGAGGACATCGACTACGTGCTCGAGGTGCTGCCGCCTCTCGTGGAGCGGCTCAGGAGCCTGTCTCCCGCATCGGTGCCGTGAACTACAGCCCCAAGCTCATCGGCCACTTCCGGCACCCGCACAACGTCGGGATGATGCGCAACCCGGACGGCGTGGGGCAGGGGGAGTTCGAAGGCTGCGGGGACGTGGTCCGAATCTATCTCAGAGTTGAGGCGGGCAAGGTCATCGAGGTGAGGTTTCAGACCTACGGTTGCGGACCCACCATCGCGGCGGCCAGCGCCGGAAGCGAGCTGGCGACGGGCCTCGACGTCGCGCGGGTGCTCGAGTTGTCCGCCGACGAGGTGGAAGCGGCGGTGGACGGGCTGCCGGAGGAACGGCGCCACGCCGCCGACGTGGTGTGGGAGGCTCTCCAGGCCGCGGCCACGGATTACCTTCGCCGGCAGGGGGAGTCGATCAAAGCTGGAGGGGGAGCGCGCCATGTTTGAGACGATCCGCCAAGACATCCGGGCAGCCCAGGAGCGGGACCCCGCGGCCCGCAGCCGCTGGGAGGTGCTGCTCTGCTATCCGGGCGTGCACGCGCTCTGGTTCTACCGGGTCGCCCACTGGTTCTGGCGCCGGGGATGGGTGGTGGCGGCGCGATTCGTCTCCCACCTGGGCCGCTTCTTCACCGGCATCGAGATCCACCCCGGCGCCCGGATCGGGCCCGGGCTCTTCATCGATCACGGGATGGGCGTGGTCATCGGGGAAACGACCGAGATCGGCGAGAGCGTCACCCTCTACCAGGGGGTGACCCTCGGCGGGACGAGCCTCAAGCGGGAAAAGCGCCATCCGACGCTGGGCAACAACGTGGTGGTGGGCACCGGCGCGGCGATCCTGGGCGCCATCACCATCGGCGACGGCAGCCGGGTGGGCGGCGGCTCGGTGGTGGTGAGCGACGTCCCTCCGAACTCGGTGGTGGTGGGGATCCCCGGAAAGGTGATTTACCGGGATGGCAAGCGCGTCGGCTCGGCCATCGATCTTGAGCACACCGACCTGCCCGACCCGGTGTCCAAGGCGATCGAGCAGCTGCTGGACCGGATCCACGGCCTGGAGGCCGAGCTGGAGGCCTTGAAGAAGCGGCTGGACGAGGGGAAGTCAAACGACGACTCGCGGCGTTAATCGGGGGGAGCGGGCGCTCCCCCCACTGCTTGGGAGGACATGCGTGGTCCCAAAGGACACGATGACCCTGTCGGAAGCTTCCACCTACCTGGCGATCGACGCCGAGGTCCTCGCTCGGCTGGCGGCGGAACGCTCCATCCCCTCCATGGAGGTCAATGGACAGTGGATCTTTTCCAAGAAGTCCATCGACAAGTGGCGCCGCGTCAAGGCATCCCAGGGCAAGTAGTCGCCGCATGATCGGCCGCGCCGCCGCCTGGGGGATCCTCACCGAGTTCACCCGGTCGGAGGGTCTCAGAAAGCACGCCCTGGCGGTGGAGGCCGCGATGCGCGCCTACGCCGCCAGGCTCGGGGGGGACCCCGACACGTGGGGCATCGTGGGGATGCTCCACGATTTCGACTACGAGGTTCATCCCGCGGCGCCGCAGCATCCGATGAAGGGCGCGGAAATCCTCCGCGCGCGGGAGGTCCCCGAGCCCATCATCTACGCCATCCTCTCCCATGCCGACTACTCCGGCTGTCCGCGCGTCTCCTTCCTGGATCGAGCCATCTACGCCTGCGACGAGCTCTCCGGGTTCGTGACTGCCTGCGCCCTGGTCCGGCCCGGCAAGGCCATCGCCGGGCTCGAGCCGGCCTCGGTCAAGAAGAAGCTCAGGGACAGGGGCTTCGCCCGCACCGTCAACCGCGACGATGTCTACCGCGGGGCCGAGGAGCTGGGGGTGGACCTCGACGAGCACATCGCCTTCGTGATCAAGGCGCTGGAGGGGATCGCCCCGCAGCTCGGCCTCGGTGGCGCCTCCCCCTAGGGTCCGGTCGTGACGACACCCGGCCCCGCCCGCGCCATCATTCACGTGGACATGGACGCGTTCTACGCGTCCGTCGAGCAGCGCGACCATCCCGAGCTCAGCGGCAAGCCAGTCATCGTGGGCGCTGACCCCCGTGGCCGCGGG
>JACQRS010000111.1 GCA_016206385.1 Candidatus Rokuibacteriota bacterium
CACCCAGGCGGTGACCGCGGGCGCCTACCGGGCGGTGGAGTTCATCAGGGCCAACATCCGGCTCGAGGGAGCGATCCGGGCGTCGGTCGCCGACAGCAAGAGGGTAGTGGAGATCTGCACGCAGTACGCCCAGCGCGGCATGTTCAACATCTTCCTGACGGTCTTCTTCGCCACGCTGGCCTTCGCGTTCGTGGAGCCCTACTTCTTCATCGGCTACCTCATCTCGATCGCGCTCTTCGGCCTGTTCCAGGCGATCTTCATGGCCAACGCGGGCGGGGCGTGGGACAACGCGAAGAAGATCGTGGAGGTGGAGCTCAAGGAGAAGGGCACCGCGATCCACGCGGCCACGGTGGTGGGGGACACCGTGGGCGATCCCTTCAAGGACACCTCCTCGGTGGCCATGAACCCCATCATCAAGTTCACGACGCTCTTCGGGCTCCTGGCGGTGGAGCTGGCCGTCACGCTGACGGCGGAGAGCGGACGGGCGCTGAGCTGGGTCCTCACCGGGGTGTTCTTTGTGATCTCGCTCGTGTTCGTCTGGCGGTCCTTCTACAGTATGCGCATCCGCGGGGGCGAGCCCGCCGCCGCCCCCACCGGGGCGGGCGGGCAGGTGAGCGCCGCGGTGCGCGGGAAGTAGGGCTGGTGGAGTTCCTCCTGGACCTGGCCGTCGGCCGGTACGCGCTGGACGACCTCGTGCGCTGGGGCGGGTACCTGGTCCTCGTCGCCATCGTGTTTACCGAAACGGGGCTCCTGATCGGGTTTTTCTTGCCCGGCGACTCCCTCCTCATCACGGCTGGGCTCGTGGCGGGCGCCGGCGGGCTGAACATCTGGTGGCTCAACGTGCTGCTGATGGCCGCGGCCGTCGTCGGCGACAGCGTCGGGTACGCCATCGGCTTCAGGACCGGCCCCCGCATCTTCACCCGGCAGGACTCGCTTCTCTTCAACCGCCGCCACCTGATCCGCACCCGGGAGTTCTACGAGCGGTACGGCGGGAAAACCATCGTGCTGGCGCGCTTCATCCCCATCATCCGAACCTTCGCCCCTGTGGTGGCCGGCGTCGGGCAGATGGCTTACCGCCGGTTCGTCTTCTACAACGTCTTCGGCGGCATCGGGTGGGTCGCGAGCATGACGTGGGCCGGCTACCTGCTCGGGCGCACGATCCCGAACATCCACCAGTACGTGCACGTCATCGTCGCCGTCGTCGTGGTGCTCTCGGTGCTCCCCATCGTCAACGAAGTGATCAAAGCGCGGAGAGCGAAGCGGCCGACGGCCGCCTCGACCCCGTGAGGAGGAGCGCTCCGTGGCGTTCAGGTTGATCCCGAGGGAAGAAAAGTTCTTCGATCTCTTCGAGCAGCAGGCGGCCACCATCATGGCCGCCGCCGGCGTCCTGGAGGCGCTGGTCCTGGATTACCCCAACGCCCAGGACAAGGTGCAGCGGATCCGGGACCTCGAGCACCAGGGCGACACCCTCACCCACGAGATCGTCAAGAAGCTCAACACGACCTTCATCACTCCCATCGACCGGGAGGACATCTACGCGCTGGCCAGCCGGCTGGACGATGTCCTGGACCTGATCGATGCGGTGGCCGACCGGCTCCTGCTCTACAAGGTCAGCAAGACCACGGCGGGCTCGGTGGACATGGCGAAGATCATCGTCAAGACCGCGGAGGCGACCGACCGCGCCGTGCGCTGCCTCCGTACCCTCTCGCCCGTGTACCTCAAGCACTGCATCGAGGTGAACCGGCTCGAGAACGAGGCCGACCGCCTCCTCCGCGACTTGCTGGCAGGGCTCTTTGAGACCAGCGACCCGGTCGAGATCATCAAGTGGAAGGAGCTCTACGAGACCATGGAGGCGGTGACCGACCGGTGCGAGGATGTCGTGAACGTCATCGAAGGGATCGCGCTGAAAAACGCCTGATGGAGTCCTTCGTCCCCATCGGGGTCGTCCTCCTCTTGGTCCTGGCTGCCGAGTTCGTCAACGGCTGGACCGATGCCCCCAACGCCATCGCCACGGTGGTCTCCACCCGGGTGCTCAGCCCGTATCAGGCGCTGGGCCTGGCGACGGTGCTCAACGTGCTCGGCACGATGTCGGGAACCGCCGTGGCAGCCACCATCGGCAAAGGGATCGTGAAGCCCGACGCCATCGGGCTCGCCACGGTGGCTGCGGCGATGGTGGCAATCGTCTTCTGGAGCACGTTGGCCTGGTATTACGGGTTGCCTACCAGCGAGAGCCATGCGCTGATCGCGGGCCTTTCCGGCGCCGGCCTCGCGACCGCCGGCTCCGGGGTCCTCCTCTGGGACGGTTGGCGGAAGGTGTTGATCGGCCTCGTCTTCTCCACCTTCCTGGGTTTCCTGGGTGGGCTCGTCATCACGGTGGGCATCTACTGGATCTTCGCCCGGACGCGACCCGGCACGATCCGCCGCCTGTTCGGGCGGCTGCAGATCCTCTCAGCGGCCTTCATGGCTTTCAGCCACGGCTCCAACGACGGGCAAAAGTTTATCGGGGCCTTCACCCTGACCTTGCTCCTGGGCGGCCTGCTTCCCGAGTTTCGCGTGCCGCTGTGGGTGATTCTGCTCTGTGCCCTCACCATGGGATTGGGCACGGCGGTGGGCGGCTGGCGGATCGTGAAAACCATGGGGCTCCGGCTCACCAAGCTCGAGCCCGTTCACGGCTTCGCCGCCGAGACAGCCGCGGCCGGCGCCATCGAGATAGCCTCCCGCCTCGGGATTCCGCTGAGCACTACCCACACCATCAACACCTCGATCATGGGCGTTGGCTCCACCCGCCGGCTGTCTGCGGTGCGCTGGGGCGTGGGGCGAGAAATGGTGATCGCGTGGATCCTGACCTTCCCCGTCTGCGGCCTCATCGCCTGGGCAGTGGCCAAGGTTTCGCTCCTGCTCTGGTAGGGTGGGAAGAAAAACTCAGGGAGCCGTCCTGTACGTTGAAAGACGGCTCCCTGAGGCCCGGCGGGTCAGCTTACTTTTTGGCGGCGCAGGGCTGTTTCGCCGCGCACGGTTGCTTGGCTTTGGCGGCACACGGCTGCTTGGCCGCACACGGCTGAGCTGCGGCTTTCTTCGCAGCGCCTTTGGCGGTGACCTTCGTGGCGGTCATCTTTCCACCCGCCTCGGTGTACGAGACCGTCACCATGTCTCCCGCCTTCAACTTCTGGGCCGAGTCAGCCACGCCTCCGCTGATCGCAAACATCAAATCCTTCTTGCCCAGCTCGATCACCAGGCTCTCGGCGGAGACGGTCTTCACTTTCCCGGTTGCGGTCTTCGCCTTGGCCATGGGCTTTGCGGCGCAGGGCTGCTTGGCCGCGCACGGCTGCTTGGCTTTGGCCGCGCACGGCTGTTTCGCGGCACAGGGCTGTTTGGCCGCGCACGGCTGCTTGGCTTGGGCCATGGCGACGGCTGTGGTCCCGAACAGGAAGACCAGGCTCACCAGGGCAACGAAAACTTTCTTCGAGGTCATGAGCATTCACCTCCTTTCCGGCCAGCGGTCGCTGTGAAATTTTTCATACACGACTGGGGATTCAGGTGGCTCAATCTTATTCCGGGGGCCGCGGCTGTCAAGGACATTTTCCAGTCATTTTTGGCTACGTTGAGGGTTCGAAAGCCCGTATAATACCGCGTAGCGGACCTTTATGGGCTTCCTTCGCCTCCTTTTTACGGGTTCGCTTGTTTTAGTGCTCCTGCTGGCGCCTCAAGGGGCCGGAGGTGAGCCGCGGGAGGCGGATCCGGAAACCCTCTTGGCCGAGGGTGTTCATCCATCGGAGGAGCCGGAGGTCCCCAGACCCGAGAGCCTCCACCCTCCTCCGCAACTAGCCGATGCTCCCGCGGAGCGGGTTCCCATCCCGTGTTTTGAAGAGCCCGCTCTCGAAGCCGTCGCGAGCGTTCCCCCGCCGCCTGCCCCTGCTCCCGTGCCTCCCCGGTATCCACTCATCGTCAACGAGTGGGTCCAGCACTTCCTCGAGCGCTTTCAGACTCCCACCCGGCGCGAGATTATCGGGCTCTGGCTCAACCGCTCAGGGCGCTATCTGAGCATGATCCGGGAGATCTTCGGGCGGCACGGGCTTCCTGAGGAGCTGGCGTACATGGCCATGATCGAGAGCGGGTTCAACCCCGAAGCGGTTTCCCGGGCCGGAGCCAAGGGCCTCTGGCAGTTCATGGAGCACACGGCCCGCCGCTACGGCCTCCGCGTTGACCGCTGGGTGGACGAGCGGCTCGATCCGGAAAAGGCCACGGTGGCGGCAGCCCTCTACCTCAGAGACCTGTTCACCCAGTTCGGCTCCTGGTTCCTCGCGAAGGCCGCGTACAACGCGGGAGAGATGAAGGTCATCCAGGCCGTGCAGCGGAGCCGGAGCGATGATTTCTGGGCCCTCACCCGGGGCCGGGTCCTCCGGGAGGAGACCAAGCGCTTCGTCCCGGCGGTCATGGCCGCCACGCTGATCGCGCAAGATCCCGAGCGCTACGGGTTCGAGGTCGAGCCGGAGCCCCCCATGACCTATGACCTGGTGCTGGCGCCTTCGATGCTCGATCTGAAGCACCTGGCGGCCCGCGCCCCGTTCTCCCTGGAGGACCTCCGCCGTCTGAACCCTGAGCTCCGCCGGGGAGTCACCCCACCCGGTGGCTCCTATGCGCTGAAGGTGCCGCCGGGGAGCGGCGCGGTGACCGAGATGTTTCTGGCCGAAATCCGGGGTCTGCTCGCCAAGGGCGCTGTCCACGTGGTGAAACCCGGAGAGACCTTGAGCCACATCGCCAAGCGCTACCGTGTGACGGTTGCCGAGCTTCTCCGCTGGAACGACCTGAAGAACGCCTCGCGCATCTTCCCCGGTGACCGCGTCAGGGTGGCGGCGTGAAGATCGAGGTCAAGCTCTTCGCCACCCTCGCCGGCTACCTCCCAGAGCCATCGAACGGGGAGAGCGCGACCTTCGAGGTGCCCGACGGGAGCACGGTGAGGCAGCTCGTCAGCTCCCTGGGGATCCCCGACGCGATGCCCGCCATCACGCTGGTCAACGGGCGCGACGCCGATCCCGGGCAGGTCCTCCGGGACGGCGACGTGCTCACCATGTTCCCGCCCCTCGCCGGCGGTCGCTGACGGGGGCCGCGCAGCCCGAACCCGTCTCACTCGTTCGGCAGTTCCCAGACACGCGCTTCACAGAAGTCGCGGGTTTTGATCGTGCTCGGGCCAGCCTGCCTGGCGACGCCGTCAGGAGCCTCGGGCGTTTCGGCCGAGTGGCGGACACCCAGGCCTTGGGTGGTATACTCAAAGCGCTTCATTCAGGCCTATTTACGGGAGGGGGAAGCGCAAAGGATCCCGGTGGGCCTCCCGGACTTCAAATCCGGCGTCCGGCTCTAGACAAGCTGGAGGTGGGTTCGACTCCCACGCGCTTCCGCCAGCTCGCCGGGAAGGGACGATGGGAAAGGGCAAGAAGACGGCCAAGCAGTCAGCCGTGGGAGCCCGCCGCCGCTACGGAAGGCTGCTCGGAGGGATCGCGGTGGCTCTCGCCCTGGTCGTGGGTGGGTGGTTCGCCTACCAGTCAGCCGCGAACCTGCCCGGCACCGCGGTGGCGAGCCTCGGCAACGCCCACCTCCAGTCCCCGGGCGAGCCGCATGCGCCCTACAACTCCGATCCGCCGACGTCGGGACCGCACCTGCCCTACCTCGCCCCGTGGGGAATCCACACCATCGCCATTCCCAAGGAGCTCCAGGTTCACAATCTCGAGGACGGCGGTGTGCTGGTCCAGTACAACTGCCCGCAGGGCTGTCCCGAACTGGTGGAAAAACTCAGACCCATCGTGAACCGGTACGACAAGCACGTGATCCTCGCCCCGTACCCCGGGATGGACAGGCGAATCGCGCTGACGGCGTGGGGGCGCATCGACAAGTTCGACGAGTTTGACGAGAGCCGCGTCGTCCGCTTCATCAAGGCGTACAAAGGGATTGACCGCCATGCGCGGTGAGCGGATCGCGCTCGGGGTGCTGGGGCTGGTTCTCCTCGCCGGCTGCGGCCGCCCGTACATCTCGCCCCTGGCGCCGCCGCCGTACCGGGACCGGGTGATGGCCCCGTACGAGGTCACCTGGCGCGCCCTCATCAAGGCGCTGGCCAGGGAGAATGCCCCGCTGAGAGCCGTGGCCAAGGATTCGGGGGTGGTTGCCTCCGACGATTTTGTGACCCCCATCGGGGTGTACGCCGACTGCGGCCGCTTCGGCGACGTCCCCGTGGAGGGGGGGGCGCTGGTCACCTTCACCGTGTTTGTCCAGCCGGTGAACTCCAAAGAAACCGAGGTTCAGGTGAACGCCAAGATGCGGACCCAGGGGCATCGCAAGGGGAATTCCGGCAAGCTCAAGAGCGACCCGGTCTTCCAGTGCGCCTCCACGGGGCGCTGGGAGTCCAACCTCCTGGACGCGGTGCGGGCCCTGGTGAGGGAGTGAGATGGCCTCCCGCCTCCCCGAGCTTCTCGGGCGCGCCCGCGACCTCTGTGCCGAGCGTGACCGGCTGGTCGAGGCCGTGGCCGAGCGATGGGTCGCTGCGCTCAGGGGCCAGCGCCTGTCGTCAGAGGACCTCGATGAGCTCTGGGCGGGTCTCACCGAGGCGGCCGTCAGCGAGCTCCTGAGGGACGGGGGCGGGCGGTGGGCGCCGGAGGCCGTGAGGCTGGAAGCGGCGGAGGTGATCACGCGGGTGCGGCAGCGAGTCGAGCGAGCCCTGACGGAGGCTGGTGATGGGTCGGCCGACGACGCGTGAAGACCGGCAGGCAGCGCTCCGGGCGCTGCCCTCGGTGGATCAGCTCCTCAAGCGCCTCGAGGGGGACAACGTCGCGGCTCAGCTGCCGCGCGCTCGGGTCGTCGTAGCGGTGCGGGAGTGTGTCGCCGCCGAGCGCCACCGGCTCCTGGACGGTGTGCGGGCCGGCAGCCGGCCGTCGGCGCCGGACCCTGACCGGCTCGTCGAGCAGATTGTCCGCGCGCTGTCTCAGGCCGGCGCCTTCTCTCTGGCTCCGCTGATCAACGCTACCGGCGTGGTCCTGCACACCAACCTGGGACGGGCCATCCTCTCCCCGCTGGCCCTCGACCGGCTCTCGCGGGTGGCTTCCGCGTACTCCAACCTGGAGCTTGACGTGGCCGAGAAGGAGCGCGGCTCCCGCTACGCCCACGTGGACGGCCTCCTGCGCCGGCTCACGGGCGCCGAGGATGCTCTGGTCGTGAACAACAACGCCGCCGCCGTGCTCCTGGCCCTGGAGAGCCTGGCCCGGGGGAAGGAAGTGGTCGTCTCCCGGGGCGAGCTGATCGAGATCGGCGGCGAATTCAGGATCCCGGACATCATGCGTCGCTCGGGGGCGATCCTGCGCGAGGTGGGGACTACCAATCGGACCCACCTGAAGGACTATGCCGACGCCATCGGCCCGGAGACCGCTCTGCTCCTGAAGGTGCACACGTCCAACTACCGGATCCTCGGCTTTACCGCTCAGGTGACAGCGCGCGAGCTGGCGGAGCTGGGACGCCAGCGCGGGATTCCGGTGATGGAGGACCTGGGCTCGGGCTGCCTCCTGGATCTCCGCCCCTACGGCTTCCCCTACGAGCCGACGGTACCCGAAGCCGTGGCGGCAGAGGTTGACGTCGTGACCTTCTCGGGGGACAAGCTCCTCGGGGGCCCGCAGGCGGGGATCGTCGTCGGGCGCGCCGGCCTGGTCGAGCGACTCAAGCGGAACCCGCTCAACCGGGCGCTCAGGATCGACAAGCTCACCCTGGCGGCGCTGGAGGCCACGCTCTACGCATACGAAGCCGGCACAGCCCGGGAGACGCTCCCGGTTCTCCGCATGCTGACGGAGCCGCTCCCGTCGGTCCACCGCCGAGCGAAACGGCTGCTCAGAGGCCTCTCCCCCGTGACCCAGAGGGCCTTGGGCGCGAGGCTTGTCGAGGAGCGGGCCCAGGTGGGAGGCGGAGCGCTCCCGATGGTAGAGCTCCCGACCGTGGCCGTGGCCCTGACCGGTCGTCCGGCAGAGGAGCTGGACCGGGCGCTCCGCACCGGCGACCCGCCGGTGATCGCGCGTATCCTGGAGGACCGGCTGCTCCTGGACTGCCGGACGGTGCAGACCGCCGAGGTGCCGCTCCTGGCTCGCGCCCTCTCCCGCCTCGCCGAACGGCTCGCGTTCTAGCGCTCGCGTCTCATGAAGCACGTGGTCGTTGGGACGGCGGGCCACATCGACCATGGCAAGACTGCCCTGGTCAAGGCCCTGACCGGCATCGACACCGATCGCCTCCCGGAGGAGAAGGCGCGCGGGATCACCATTGACCTGGGCTTCGCCTACCTTGAGGAGGCGGACGGCCTCACTATCGAGATCGTGGACGTTCCCGGCCACGAGCGCTTCGTCAAGAACATGCTGGCCGGGGTCGGCGGCATCGACCTCGCGATGCTCGTGATCGCCGCCG
>JACQRS010000112.1 GCA_016206385.1 Candidatus Rokuibacteriota bacterium
AGGCCCCCCACGCCCCCGGCGCGGCGCCCCGGCCTGCCCACGCCCCCGGCGCGGCCCCCCGCCCCTCAGGCGGCGTGAAGATCCGCGGCGTCGAGGACATCCTGGTCCGCTTCGCGAAGTGTTGCGCCCCGGTCCCGGGGGACGACATCGTGGGGTTCATCACGCGCGGCCGAGGGCTCACGGTCCACACCGGGGACTGCCTGACCGTGGCACGTGCGGTCCTCGATAAAGAGCGAATGGTGAGCGTGGAGTGGGACATCGCCGAACCCGCCACTCGCCCGGTGAGGATCGCCGTCTATATCGGCCGGGACCGGCCCGGCCTTCTGGCCGAGATCTCCTCGGCCATCTCCTCGCGTCAGGGGAACATCACGAAAGCCGAGGTCACCGTCACCGAGGACCGCAAGGGGATCAACCATTTCGTCGTGGAGGTGGCCGACCTCGCCCAGCTCCAGGCGATCATGCAGGCGATCCGCGAGGTCAAGGATGTCATCAACGTCGAACGCGTCCGCGGCCTCTGAGGCTTCTCCGAATAGCCATGCGCGGGGGCGCCCTGCGTCGCTTCAGACCTCCTCGCCTCGACCGGCTTTGCTCGCTCGGACACCTCCGCTGGCCCCCCCATCCCCCCGCGGCGGGGGGTAGTCCTCGCGGCCCAACGGAGTTGGGCCGTTCGGAGCGCTCCGGTGTCCTGCGCTTCGCCGCCCGCTACGGCTCGTCGGATTCGCTCCGCAAGGCATCCCCCGCCCATGGCTCGTTCCCGGCGCGCGTCGAGCTTGATCAATGACCCGCGCCGAGTTTGAAGCCCTGGTGGCGCGAGCGCTGCAGACCCTGCCCCGCCGGTTCAAGCGGAAGCTCAAGAACATCGCCGTGGTGGTGGAGGACTGGCCTGACGCCCAGACGCTCACGGAGATGGAGATCGAACCGCCGGACACGCTCTACGGGCTCTACCGGGGCGTGGACCTCACCCATCGTGACACGTCCTACGGCAACGTCCTTCCCGACACGATCACGATCTTCCAGGGTCCCATCGAGGCGGACTGCGACGATCCCGATGAGATGGCCGAGCTGGTGCGCGACGTGGTGATGCACGAGATCGGCCACTACTTCGGTCTGGACGACACCACCATGGAGGCGCTCGAGCAACCCGACGAAGAGTGATCGAACTGTTCCAGGGCAGGTTCGAACCGCAGTTTTGATAACGCTGTCCCTCTCCGAAAAGTTTTCACTTGACAAGGGTTTCATCTTTCCATATGGTTTCAGCAAATGCTGAAAGACATGGTACAAGTGAAACGATGCTTAAAGTTCAAGAGATGCGAAGATCGGCAGCCCAGCGGCTGCGGGAGATCTTTCCCAAAGCGAAAGCCTGGGAAGAGGTCTCTGAGAGCCGGATTGGGAGCCAAACGGCCGATCTCGTGGTGAAATTCCGCATGGGCGAGCAGGAGCACACGCTCGTACTGGAAGTGACCGGTCTCGGCCAGCCCAAACAGATCCGGGAGGCGGTGACTCGGCTCAACGAGATCCGCCGGGAGCTTCCCGGCGCCTATCCGGTAGCGGTGTCCGGGTACATCAGCCCCGAGAGCGCGGCTATCCTCCGCCGAAATGGCCTCGGCTATCTGGACCTCTCGGGCAACTGCTATCTGGCCTTCGAGAACATCCTCATCGAGAAGGAAGGCAAACCGAACATCCGCCCCTCCACCCGCCCGCTCAAGTCCCTCTTTGCCCCGCGGGCGACGCGCGTGGTGCGGGTGCTGCTGGTGGACTCCCAGCACGCCTGGCGGCTCGAGGAGCTGGCCAAGGCCGCCGAGGTGAGCCTGGGGCACGCCCACAACGTGGTGAAGCGGCTGGACGAGCTGGCCTGGCTTGAGCGGGGTGAGCAGCAACGGATCCGCCTGACCAAGCCCGGTGAGCTCCTGGAGGCGTGGTCAGCGGCGTACATCTACCGGCAGAACGCGGTCGCCACCTACTTCTCGCCGGAGCGGATCACGCGAAAGCTGATGGCCGAGATCGCGCGCTGGGCTCAGGCCGAGGGGCGGCGCTACGCCTTCACCCTCCATTCGGGTGCCGCCCTCGTCGCCCCAGACATTCGCTTTCCCGCCATTCACTGCTACCTGTCGGAGGGCGCTGACGCTCTGGCCCGGGCGCTCGGGCTCCGAGCGGGGGAAGGGGAGGGAAACGTGCACATTCTGACCCCCTACGATCAGGGGGTCTTCTATGCCCCGCTCTCGAAGGGCGGGCTCTCGGTGGTCTGCCTGCCGCAGCTCTACGTCGATCTGTTCCGCTACGAGCGCCGGGGGCGAGAGCAGGCCGAATACCTGAGGCGCAAGGCCCTGGGCTACTGAGCCCGAAAGGGGGTGAACCGGCGCATGAAGAAGAAGGCCAAGAAGAAGAAAAAGTAACGTCTCGCGGTGACGGAGAAAGGAGGTGATAGGGGAATGGCGAAGAAAAAGAAGGCCAAGAAGAAGAAGTAAGCAACAACACGTTCGGTGGGGGGTGGCGGCCTCCCACCGGCACTCATCGGCCCCT
>JACQRS010000113.1 GCA_016206385.1 Candidatus Rokuibacteriota bacterium
ATGTAGGCCCGTTCGTCCACGCGGCCCAGGAGGACGTTGCAGAAGTGGATCGACCAGATGCCGTCGTCAACCGCTTCGAGGCCGACGGGATGTTGCTTGAGCGCATTGGCGATGAACAGCAGCCGCTTCTACAGAGAACATGGCCCCGCGCACTTTCACGCTGAGTATCAGGGGCAGCAGGGGAAGTTTGGCAGATGCTCGTCGGCAACATCCAGTCGAAAACGGCGCTCAGGCTGATCCGAGAGTGGGCAAGCTTGCATCGGTCGGAGCTCGAGGCCAACTGGGAAAATATGAGGGTTGGGCGTCCTCTTGAGAGGATCGAGCCGCTGGAGTGAGGGATTGCCATGGACTTTCTCCCATCCGTCATTCGCGCGGAGTACCGCGGGGGGTATCGCATCCACGTGACCTTCAACGACAACTCCGAGAAGACCATTGACTTCGCGCAGGGGCTCGATGGTCCTATCTTCGAACCCTTGAAGGATCAGGACTTCTTCCGGCGATTCTTTATTGATGGTGGCACGGTCGTGTGGCCGAACGGTGCTGACATCGCTCCGGAGACGCTATACGAGCACGCGAAGTCCAGTGAAGCAGCCTAATAATAGTTAGGCGGCAGCGCACGAGCACGCGCAGGAGACAATACCGAAGCGGAATGGAGATCAACGATATTTTCCTGGCTGAATCTCCCGCTTGACGGGGCGCGTCCTAACGGATAGGATACCCTGGTAGGGTATTCTGACATGCGGGAGGGACCGATGCTCAACGCGGAAACCAAGGCGAAGGCCCTCGCGCGGCTCCGCCGGATCGACGGGCAGGTCCAGGGGATCCAGCGCATGGTGGAGGAGGAGAAGTACTGCGTGGACATCCTGCTCCAGCTGGCGGCGGTCCAGGGCGCGCTCGGGCAGGTGGAGAAGCTGCTGCTGGGCCGCCACATCGAGTCGTGCGTGGCCGATGCGATGCGGTCGGGGCGCGTCCGCGAGCGGGAGAAGAAGATCGACGAGCTGGTCGAGGTTTTCGCGAGGTTCGGCGCCCGGTGAGGACGACCGCGATGGCGATGGATCAGGGGACGAAGCTGGAGCTGACAGTCAAGGGGATGCACTGCGCCTCCTGCGTGAGCAAGGTGGAGGCCGCCCTGGCGGGGGTCCCGGGGGTGCTGGAGGCCCAGGTCAACCTCGCCACCGAGCGGGCGCGCGTGCGGCTCCTTCCCGACCGGGCCTCGGTGGCGGACCTGAGAGCCGCGGTCCGGGCCGCCGGGTACGAGATCCCGGAGGAAGCGGCGGTGCCCGACAGGGAGCGTGAGACGCGGGAGCGGGAGAACCGCCTGCTCCGGCTGAAATTCCTCGTGGGCGCCGCGCTCTCGGTTCCCGTGGTGATCGGGAGCATGACCGACTTCTTCCCGTGGGCGCCCGCCTGGCTCCGAAACCCGTGGGCGCTCATGGTGCTCACGATACCGGTCCAGTTCTGGGTCGGCTGGTACTTCCACGCCGGCTTCCTCAAGGACCTCCGCTATCGCTCAGCCAGCATGGCGAGCCTGGTCTCCATCGGGACCAACGCCGCCTTTTTCTTCAGCGCGGCGGTGACCCTCTGGCCCCACGCCTTCATGGAGCTGGGGGCCATGACCTACTACGAGACGGCGGCGGTGCTGATGACGCTGATCGTCCTCGGGCGCTGGCTCGAGGCCCGGGCCCGGGGGCGCACCTCCGAAGCGATTCGCCGGTTGATGGCGTTGGCGCCCAAGACAGCGCGGGTGCTTCGCAACGGACGGGAGGAGGACCTTCCCGTGGCGGAGGTGGTGGCCGGTGACCTGATCCGGGTGCGCCCCGGCGACAAGATCCCCGTGGACGGCGAGGTGGTGGAAGGGGCCTCCGCCGTAGACGAGTCCATGCTCACCGGCGAGAGCCTGCCGGTAGAAAAGCGGCTCGGCGTCCGGGTCATCGGCGGCAGCGTGAACCGCACGGGAAGCTTCACCTTCCGCGCCACGCGGGTCGGGAAGGACACGGTCCTGGCTCAGATCATCAGGCTGGTGGAGGAGGCGCAAGGGTCGAAGGCGCCCATCCAGCGCCTCGCGGATCAGGTCTCGGCGGTGTTTGTCCCCATCGTGCTCGTGATCGCGGCGCTCACCTTCGGCGTCTGGTGGGCGTGGGGGCCGCACCCCGCGTTTCTCTTCGCCCTTACCAACGCTGTGGCGGTGCTCGTCATCGCGTGCCCGTGCGCCATGGGCCTGGCCACGCCGACAGCGATCATGGTGGGCACGGGCAAGGGCGCCGAGCTGGGGGTCCTGATCAAGAGCGCCGAGGCGCTGGAGCTGCTCCACAAGGTAACCACCGTGGTCCTCGACAAGACCGGCACCCTCACGGTGGGGCGGCCCGTCGTGACAGACCTGGTCGCTGTCAACGGGATGGAGGAGGACGCGGTGCTCGCCCTGGCCGCGGCGGCGGAGCAGGGATCCGAGCATCCCCTGGGGGAAGCCATCGTGACCCGCGCCAAGGAGCGGGGGGTCGCGCTGCCGCCGGTGAGCCACTTCAGCGCCGTGCCCGGCCACGGAATCGAGGCCCGCGTTGAGGGCCAGCAGCTCCTCTTGGGGAATGCCAGGCTGCTCGCCCAGCACGGGATCGAGTTCACGGGCCTTGAGTCCAAGGCGCGGCGGTTCGCCGACGAGGGGAAGACCGCCGTGTACGTGGCCCTGGACGGGCGCGTCGCCGGCCTCATCGCCGTCGCCGATGTGCTCAAGCCCGAGGCGAGGGAGGCCGTGGCTGCCCTCAAGGCGCTGGGGCTTGAGGTCGTCATGCTCACGGGAGACAGCCGCCGAACCGGCGAGGCGATCGCGCGCCAGGCCGGGATCATCCGGGTCCTGGCCGAGGTCCTGCCTCACGACAAGGCCGAGGAGGTCAAACGCCTCCAGGGCGAGGGGCGGCTGGTCGCCATGGTGGGGGACGGAATCAACGACGCCCCGGCGCTGGCCCAGGCCGATGTGGGGATCGCCATGGGCTCGGGCACCGACGTGGCCATGGAAGCGGCGGATATCACGCTCATGCGCGGCGATCTTCGAGGTGTGGTGACAGCGATTCAGCTCTCGCGCCGGACCATCAGGATCATCAGGGAGAACCTGGGCTGGGCGTTCGGCTACAACGTGAGCCTGATCCCCGTGGCGGCCGGAGTGCTCTACCCGCTCTGGGGGATCCTGCTCTCGCCGATCCTGGCGGGCGCGGCGATGGCGTTCTCGTCGGTCTCGGTGGTGACCAACAGCCTGAGGCTCAAGCGCTTTACCCCCTCACCCTACCTCTCCCCACTGGGGAGAAGAGAAGAGGTGAGGGGCACCGTCGGGGAGAGGATTGGTGAGGGGAAGGCCCCGACCGAGGAGGTGACCACGGTGGCGGTTGATCCGATCTGCAAGATGCAGGTGGACCCGGCCAAGGCGGCGGGGTCCTCCACCTACAAGGGACAGACCTACTACTTCTGCGCGCTCTCCTGCAAGGAGACCTTCGACAGGAATCCCGAGAAGTACGCGGCCAAGTAAGAAGGTGAGCGCCGCATGCCCCTGAGCTCGCCGTATCTGGCCACGACCGACCGCTATGAGCGCACCACTCACGGCTGGGTGGATGCGCCGTGGCCGGATGCCTTTGCCATCACGGTCCGGATTGCCGACCCGTGGGTCGCCGTCGACATGATGGCCCACACGACGCCCTCGCCCGAGTACGCCATCCGCGCCGCCCAGGGGCAGATTCTCGTGGGAGAGCGCGAACGGGTCGAGCCCGCGCTCTCAGAGGCCATACCCAAGCTCGCGGGCATTTCCATGACCTCGGGGTTTACCCGCAGCGTGGCCGGCACCCTGGGGAGCCGCCCCGGCGCCCAGTACTTCATTGGCGCGGCCGTGGAAGTGGCGCGGCTGGCCCGTCAGGTGACCAGGATGCCCGAGGCGCTGGTACGCGATCGGCTTGCCGAAGGGGCGGTGGGCTTCTGGCGGCTCGATATGGAGGGGTGGGTTGATATCCCCTCCTCCTGCTACACCTACCGCGCTGAGTCGGAGGCGCTCTTCAGTGAGCGCGAGGTCAAACCTGCTGCGACTGCTGCCCTCTATGCCCCGCCGGTCGGCGCCACCCACGTCTTCAACCGGACCAAGGTCGCGCGGCTCGAGCGGCGGGACGGCCGCCTCCTCCTCACCCACTCCATGTTCGACGAGGTCCACTCCTTTCAGATCTGGTACGCGGTGGACCTGGCCACGGGCGCTATCGTCGATGCCGGCTCTATCACCCCCCGGCTCCCTTACTTCAGCATCTGCAACGACCCTCAGCGGAACATCCACGGGCTCATCGGGCAGACGATTGGTCCCGAGCTGAGGAAGCGGATCGGCGGGCTGATCGGAGGCAGCTCAGGCTGCGCCCAGCTCTACGACCTGACCGCTGATCTCCTGAAGCTTCTGAGCTTCGAGTAGGAACGGCAGGTCCTGTCACGGCACTCCCCACGCTTCGCGTGTGGGCCCGCCCCGCCGTCCTCGCACCCCCGCCCGGTGTAGGGTCCCCCGCTGCGGGCGGCGGGGGTGCCCGCTCGCCGCGCCACCCGCCGTTCCTACCGGTGGGTTGGGTCGTCGGGCAGGTAGGTCTCGAGGAGCTTCGCCGGGGTGAAGGCGGTGAGGCCCACGCTCTCGGGTGACCGCCCTTCAAAGGCCAGTCGGGGGGCGAGTCCCACCAGCTCGCCCCGCATGAGCGTCACTCCGCGCCGCGCCGCCTCGGCCTGGATGAGGCCGAAGACCCGTGGGATCGACGCGCGCTGGTAGTCCAGGAGGTTCAGGGAGACCTGGACGATTCCCCGGCGCGGCAGCGGCACCCCCATGGCCTGGATTCCGGGGAGCCCGCCGGAGGACTCCCGGATGATCCGGGCAATGTCACGGGCCGCGTCGAGGTCCTTGGTGTCGAGCCAGACATTGAAGGCGACCAGGATTCCCCGGGCACCGACAGCCGTGGCCCCGGAGCGGGGATTGAACCGGGCCGGCCCGGCATCGGGCCGCCAGGCCGGATCGGCGAGCTTCTGCGCGAGCCCCTCGTATTGGCCCCGGCGGATCGGGGAGAGCTGCTGGCGCTCGGGGCTCAGGGCCGCCTCGGCGTAGAAGTAGACGGGCAGGTCGAAGCGTTCGGCTAGTCTCCGGCCGACCCGCCGGGCCAGCTCCGCCGTCTCGCCCATCGTCATTTCCCTGAGGGGGACGAAGGGGAGGACATCGAGGGCGCCCATTCGCGGGTGGACACCCTGGTGGGTCGTCATGTCAATCGTAGAGAGCACCGCCTCAGCCAGGGCGAGTGCTGCGCGCTCCACGGCTTCGGGCGCTCCGAGGAAGGTGAGGACTGATCGGTGGTGGTCCGGATCCATGTGGAGGTCGGCGAGGCGCACCCCCGCCACTGAGCCGACGGCGGCCGCGAAGCCCTCGACCGCCCGTCGGTCCCGCCCCTCGCTCACGTTGGGAACGCACTCGAGGATGGCCCGCGTCAAACCGAGCCGCATCTTACAGGCGCGCACAGAAGTCGGTCAACGCCCGCGCGGCGGTGCTTGACCCCCGCCGGTCTTGAGGCTAGCCTGACCCCACGATGACGCTCTCCCAGTTTCAGCCCCGCGATGCGGGAGAGCCCCTGATCCTCCACCAATCGGCCGGGCCGGGCGAGACCGAGTACCGGGTCGGCTGCTCATCCTGGCTCGATCCGTCACTTCTGAGCGAGGGGAACTTCTATCCCGCCCGGCGGATGACTGCGGAAGAGCGCCTTCAGTGGTACGCGCGCTTCTTCGAGTG
>JACQRS010000114.1 GCA_016206385.1 Candidatus Rokuibacteriota bacterium
CCCAGGTAGGCTTCCGAGCCGAAGCGGGAGAGCGTGATAAAGACCTGGAGCCCCAGCACCATCCCGGTGAAGGCTCCGGTGAGGACGATGACGGAGAGGGAGCGGAAGCCGATGAAGTGGATGCGCTGCAGGAGCTGGCGTCCCTTGAAGGGCGGGATGAAGATCCAGGCAGCCGCCTGGCCGAAGAAGAGGCCGAAGCGACCCAGGGACTGTACGCCGTCGAGGCACATCCGCCCGAGCAGCTCGACGGAGCCGAGCCCGGGGGTCACGACGTTCACGGCCGGCTCCCGCGATAGACCCCGAGCGCCCAGAGGGGGAAGTACTTCGCGTAGAAGTGGTATTTGAGGTAGAAGACCCTGGGGAACCCCGTGCCGTTCCAGAACCCGTCCTGCCAGGAGCCGTCCTCCCGCTGGGTTTCGATGAGGTAGAGGATCCCACGCTCCACGCTCGTCCCGGCGGTGCGGCCGCCGGCGAACAAGCCGAGCAGCGCCCACGCTGTCTGGCTTGGAGTCGAGGGACCCTCTCCGGCCAGGGCGGGATCGGTGTAGCTGTCGCAGCTCTCACCCCAGCCCCCGTCAGGGTTTTGCGTGGCCTCAAGCCAGCGGAGCGCGTTTTGGACGTAGGGCTGCGCCAGGTCCTCGCCGATGGCTCGAAGGCCCCGCAGCACCGACCAGGTGCCGTAGACGTAGTTGACTCCCCAGCGCCCGTACCAGGGACCGCGCCGGTCCTGGGTGCGCCTGAGAAATCGGATCGCCCGCCGCGCCGCCGGGAAGTGAGGGTCGTGGCCGAGCGTACCGAGCAGCTCCAGCCCCCGACCGGTCAGGTCCTCGGTGGAGGGATCCAGCAGCGCCCCGTGGTCAGCGAACGGGATGTGGTTGAGGAGGAGCCGGTTGTTGTCGGCGTCGAAGGATCCCCATCCCCCATCTGCTCCCTGCATGCCGAGGATCCAGTGGAGGCCCCGCTCCAGGGCGAAGCGCATCCTGTCCGGATCGCATCCCCGGATCTTGTGGAGCGCCATCAGGACCATGGCGCTGTCGTCCACGTCAGGGTAGACGTCGTTGCCGTACTGAAACGGCCAGCCTCCGGGCTGAATCTGGGGGCGCTTCACCTGCCAGTCGCCGGGAACCACGATCTGCTTGCCGAGGAGCCACTGCGCGGCCCGGACGAGCGCCGGGTGGTCGGGGGGGAGGCCGGACTCGACCAGCGCATTCGCGGCAAGCGCGGTGTCCCAGGCCGGGGAGACGCACGGCTGGTAGTGGATCGCGTCCGCGGTCTCGACGGCGAACGCCTCGATCTCCTTCAGCTGCCCTCGCACCAGCGGGTGGTCGTCGGGGTATCCGAGGCACCGCAGCGCGAGCACCGAGTTGGCCATGGCGGGGTAGATGCCACCGAGCCCGCCGGGCACCGCTAAGCGGGGCTCCAGCCACTGCCGGGCCGCTTCCAGCGCCCGAGAGCGAAACGGCCGGGGCCCCCATCGCTCCCAGAGCTTGAGCAGGTCGTCGACTGTGATGAAGAAGTTCTTCCAGAACCAGGTCTTGAGGACAAAGGGACGCGGCCAGCGGGGAACGCGGAGCCGCGCGCGCTCCTTGGGGACCGGCCACAGCTCATCGAGCCCGAGCGCTCGCGGGAGGCGCTTGACCGGGCGTTTGTCCAGCAGGATCAGGAGCGGGACGATGACCGTGCGGGACCAGTAGGAGACCTCGTAGAGGTTGAAGTACGACCAGCGGGGGAGCAACATGATCTCCACAGGCATTGCCGGCACGGCCGACCACGGGTATTCCTCGAACAGGGCCAGCGTGATCTTGGTGAATACGCTGGCCGCGGGCGGGCCGCCCAGCTGCCTGATCAGCCTGCGTGCCGCGACCATGGCCGGGTCGCTCGCCGGAACGCCGGCCAGCTTCAGCGCGAGGTAGGCTTTGATGGTCGCTGACAGGTCGGCACGGCCGGCTTCAAAGAGGTTCCACCCGCCGTCGGAGAGCTGCCGGGACCTGAGATACGCCACGGCCTTGGTCTCGCGCTCCCGGTCCACGCGCTCCAGGAGGTGGCAGAGGAGGAGGTACTCGGAGGTAATGGTGGCGTCGGCCTCCAACTCGCCCACCCAGTGCCCGTCGTCCGCCTGGGTGCGAAGGAGAAAGGCCTGGGCTCGCTCGATAGCCGCGTCAACGGTCGAACGGGCCGACGTCAGCGTGAGCATGGGAGTGATGATCCTATCACAGCGCGGAGAACAATCACCTTGAAAATTTCGTTTGATTTCGTTAATCTGCGCCTCAGGTCAACCGGAGCTCCCCATGGCCGATTTTCTCCAGCTCCTTCTCGGCACCGTGCTGCTCAGGCCGTATGTCTTCGTCTTTCTGGCGGTTCACCTCCTGGCCGCAACCCTCGACCTGGGCGGCCGCCGTGCGATCATCCTCACCCTCTGGGCCTGGGCCGTGGCCTTTGCCGCCGAATACTCGTCGACCCGCACCGGCATCCCGTTTGGTCTCTACCACTATACCGGATGGACCCGGGGCCAAGAGCTCTACCTGACCAATGTTCCGTTCATGGACTCCCTCTCCTTCACGTTCCTGGCCTACGCATCCTTTGCGCTGGCCCGACTCGGTACGGGTCGGAGCGGGGGGGTCCGCGTGGTGTTCCTGTCCGGTCTCCTGATGCTGCTGCTGGATGTCGTGATTGATCCGCTGGCGGTCCGGGGGGATCGATGGTTCCTCGGTCGGATTTTCTACTACCCCGAGGACGGTTTCTACTTCGGGGTCCCTCTCTCAAATTTCCTCGGCTGGGCCGTGGTGGGGTGGGTGATCGTGGGAGGCTACTCCGCCTTTGTCCGCCTCGATCCGCGCCCATCCCGGCCCCGGCTCCTCGGGGGCGCCGGGCTCTACTACGGCGTGCTGGGGTTCAACCTGGCCATGACCTGGTGGATCGGCGAACCGCTGCTCCTGGGCGCGGGAATCCTGCTCCACGCCGCCACAACGCTGTTACTCTGGCGCCGACAAATCTTTGCTCCACTGAGCCGATTGTCGCGTCTTTCGAGCGCGGGCTTTGCCCGCGCAATCCTGGGGGGAGGAATCGGAAGGGGGGCGTAGCCCCCCTCCGAGGAAGAATATGAGCGTGCCGCTCTCGCAGATGTGGGCCGTGGCGTCCTACGTGGTGAAGCAGCGACTGCGCGGCCGGAAGCGCTACCCGTTGGTCCTGATGCTGGAGCCGCTCTTCCGGTGCAACCTGGCGTGCGCGGGCTGCGGCAAGATTCAATATCCGGCCCAGATTCTCCGGAAGCGCCTCTCGGTAGAAGAGTGCCTCAGGGCCGTGGACGAGTGCGGGGCGCCCATCGTGAGCATCCCCGGCGGCGAGCCGCTCATGTACCCGGAAATCGGCGAGCTGGTGGACGCCCTCGTCGAGCGGAAGCGGTACG
>JACQRS010000115.1 GCA_016206385.1 Candidatus Rokuibacteriota bacterium
ACCGCGCTGGCCGGCGTTGATCCCACGATCATGCTCACGGGGCCGATTCCCGCGACCCAGCGGGTGCTGAAGAAGGCCGGCTTGAGGCTCGAGCAGAACGACCTGATCGAGATCAACGAGGCCTTCGCCTCGGTGGTGCTGGCCTGGGAGCGGGAGCTCCACCCCGATATGGCCCGGGTCAACGTGAACGGGGGGGCCATCGCCCTGGGCCACCCGCTGGGCTGCACCGGGGCCAAGCTCCTGACCACGCTGCTGCACGAGCTGGAGCGGAGCGGCGGCCGCTACGGGCTCCAGACCATGTGCATCGGGTTTGGCCAGGGGATCGCCACCATCATCGAGCGGCTGTAACTCGGAGGGGGGCTGTGCCCCCCTTCCGAAGCCTCCCCCCCAGGGTTGCGCGGGCAAAGCCCGCGCTCGAAAGAGCATGAGATGGCATTTTTCAGGTGCGCGAAGTGCGGGAAGACGGCGCCCGTTCAGAAGGTCTGCTGCGGGCGCCCCATGAAGAAGGCGGGGTGACTACTTCACCATCACCTGCTGGATCGCTTGAAGAAGATCGTCCGGCTGGACGGGCTTGAAGAGGCACTGGCGGATGCCGCGGGCGCGGCAGCGCTCGCGGTCGTCCGCCGACAAGCCCCACCCCGTGATGAAGGCCAGAGGGACATGCGGATCCGCGGCACGGACCCGATCCGCCACCTCCCAGCCCGTCATCCCCGGCATCCCGATGTTGGTCAGGACGACGTCAAAGCACCCGGGGGTGAAGAGCGCCAGGGCCTCCCTGCCGCTCGCGGCCGGCGTCACCCTGTGTCCCCCGGCCGTGAGCATCTCGGTCAGGAGCCCCAACACCTGGGGCTCGTTGTCGATGACGAGGATCCGGCCCGTCCGGTCCGGCTGTCCTGCGGTCACGGGGGGCGGCTCGGGGACAGCTCCCGCCCGCACGGGGAAGAGGAGCGTGAAGGTCGTGCCCTTGCCCTCCTGGCTTGCGACGCGGATCTCGCCGCCGTGGCGCGTCACAATGGAGTACGAGATCGACAGCCCGAGGCCCGTGCCCGCCTCCCCTTTGGTGGTGAAGAACGGGTCGAAGACGCGCCGCCGCACCTCCTCGGACATTCCCACGCCGGTGTCAGCGATGACCACCGCCACCCGGTCAGGTCCCTGGCGTCGGGTGGTAATCGAGAGCGTGCCGCCGGAGGGCATCGCCTCGACGGCGTTCAAGATCAGGTTGGTCACCACCTCGGCCAGCGCTGCGGGGCGGCCGAGGATCGGCGGGATCTCCGCCAGGTCAAGGCGCAGCTCCGTTGGGATCCCGCGCTGTCCCACCACCTCGTCCCACCGCGGGCGCGTGATGGCCACCGCTTCCCGGATGACCGCGTTCAGATCCACCGGGATGAACTCCTCATCCGGCCTGAGCCGTGCGAACTGCTGAATCCGCTTGACCGTCTCCACGCCTCCGGTCGCGGCGGTATGAATGACCTCGAGGCCACGGCGGACGAGATCCGTGTTTGCCGGGCTCCTGGCCATGAGCTGCGCGTAGCCAAGAATCGCCTGAAGCTGGTTGTTGAAGTCGTGCGCGATGCCACCGGCCAGCTTGCCCAGCGCGGTGAGCTTCTCCGACTGCAGGAGCTGGGCTTCCAGCTCACGCTGGGTGGTGATGTCCCGCACGATGGCGAGGATGCCCTCACGCTCGCCGCCCCGCTCGCCGAACGCCGACAGCATGACGGCCAGCTCCGTGCGGCTGCCGTCCGGGCGGCGCTGGCGGACTTCAAAGTGCTGGGCCGGGCGCCCGGCGGCGAGGGCTGCTTTCGCCCGCAGGTAGTCCGCTGCCGGCAGGATGCGGGTGACGGGCTCACCGAACATGGTTCCTTCTGTGGCAGCGAAGATCTCCTCCGCGGCCGGGTTCCAGCCGACGATGCGATCCTCCCGGTCCACTGAGACAATGGCGTCGCCGGCGGAGTGAATGAGCTGCTCCAGAAAGCGCTTGGTCTCGGCGATCTCGCCGTAGAGGCGGGAATTGCGGATGGCGATCGCCAAGTACTCGGAGAGCATCTCCAGCAGCTCTCGCTCCCGGGGGTCGATGGGGCACGCCGACGGGCGATTGTCGGCCACGAGGTGGCCGAGGATGGTTTCGTCTTCCCGGATCGGACAGACCACGCAGGTGGCGGTATCGGCCGCCGCGGGCGGATCCGCGCCCAGGTGGATCGAGACCTCGTCATAGCCGAGTCCGGCCTTGAGCGACTCGGTAATGGTTTCGGTCATGGGGCCGAGATCGAGCTGGCTGAGGATGCCGCCCGAAATCTCGCGGAGGATGGAGAGCTGGGTCACGCGCAGCGACTGCTCGGCCGCCTCGCGACGGGCGGCCTCCTCCAGCTCCCGGGTCTTGGCGGCCAGGCCGCGCATCTGCTCGACGAGTCGCGCCACCTGCCCCCGGGCGCCCACCTCCATCTGCCGCCGGGCCAGGGCCCGCCGCGCCGTGCGCTCCAAATCGTGCCTGGAGAAGGGCTTGATCAGGTACTCGAACGCCCCGTTTGTCAGCGCGCTTCTGACAGTCTCCAGCGAGGCGTAGGCCGTGATCATCACCACCTCGACGGAGGGATCGTGGGCCTTGATCTGCCGGAGCACCTCCAGACCGTCCATGGCGGGCATCTTGATGTCGATGAAGACCACGTCGGGCCGGAAGGTGGGGAGCGCCTCGAGCGCGGCCGCGCCGCTTTCGACCATGGCCACCTCGTAATAGGGCTTGAAGACCATGCGGAGGGACTCCCTCGGCCCCAACTCGTCATCCACCACCAGGATCCGCGGCTTGTCCGTCATTCTCGGCTCCTTCAGGCGAGCGTGACCGGCAGCGAGGCCAGAAAGGATACCTCGTGGCGCGCCTGGCGGGCCTGCAGCTGGCCGCCCTGGGCTTCGATGATCCGCTGGCTCACGTAGGGACCCACATCGATGAGGCTCTCCTTGAGCCCCTTCACGGGATCGAATATCTGCTGGAACTCGTCGGGCTTCAGGACGGCGGTACGGGAGGAAATGAGGACCTGGATGCTCTCCGTGACGCCGCTGGACCTCCCGAGCGAGATGGAGAGCTTGACCTCCTCCCCGGGGCTCTTTCCCATCAGGTACCAGATCACGTAGGCCAGGGCTTTCTGGAGCTGCGCCCGGTCGGCTTTGACCTTGAGCGGCCCGGCCTCCCGGTACACGCTCACGGTCACGCGCTTGCCCGACGCTTCGTCTGTCAGGTGGAGGATCCGCGCGCCGTTGACCGTGTCCGGCCCGGGCTTGGCGCCGACCGCGGTCAAGCAGTCCTCCACCACGGCCTGCATCTCCACCACCTCGAAGTTGAACTCCGCTTCCCGCACCAACGCCGTCAGCTTCTCGAAGATCTCACCGAGCCGCTTGACGTCGCGCCCGACCACAGTGGAGAAGCGGTGGCGGAAATCCGCGTCCTCATACCGTTCCCCCAGGAGCTCCATGAAGGTGTTAATCGAGACGAGCGGGTTCTTGATCTCGTCGGCCACGCGGCCGATGACCCCGCTCAGGAGGTGGAGCTGCTCGGTCCGAAGCTTCTCGGCGGCGAGCTGCTTGGCGGCGGAGAGGTCTTCGAACACCATGACCGCGCCCAGGGGAGCCGGATCGTCCCCGGCGATCGGGTAGGTGCTGACTTCCAACGGGAGCTTCCGGAGCGCCAGCTGTATTTCCACCCGCTGCACCGTCCGCCCGGTCGTCAGCGTCTCGTAGAGGAAGTCGCCGAGCGGGGAGGGCAGGACCCGAAGGTCCCGGTCCAGCACCTCGGCAGCGGGGAGGCCCAGGATTTCCTCGGCCCGACGGTTCAGGATCGTGACCTTGTGCTCCCGGTCGATAGTGATCACGCCGTTGGACATGTGGGCGAGGATCCGCTCGATGTACACCTTCTGATACCGGAGCTCGTGGTGCAGCCGAATGTCATGGATGGCGGTGGCCAGGTAGGTGGCCAGGTTGAAGAGAATCTCGGTTTCGCGGTGATGGTATGGGAGGCCGGTGATCCGCTGGCCGAGCGTCAGAATGGCGATGAGTTCGCCGTGGGCGATCAGCGGCACGGCGACAACCGCCTGGAGCACCGCGAGCTCGCGAGCGATCTCCCGGGCCTGCGGATCCTGGGCGCGCGCCTGCGCCTCCTCCACCTGGATCAAGCGGGCCTGGGCTTGAAGCCAGAGGGCGAGCCCCCCGTCCGCGGGGAGCCGAACCGAGTTCGCCACGGAGCGAGCCAGGCCCCGGTGGGCCCGGATCCGGAACTCGGCGCCGTCTCCTTCGGCAAGGAGCAGGGCACAGCGGCTGGGCTTGAGCGCCTCCGACACGGCGTCCAGAAAGAGATCCAGGGCGCGGGGCAGGTCGAAGCCAGCGGAGAGCGCCCTGGCGAATTCCTTCACCACAGGGGCCAGCACAGGTCCCGCCATCTCGGAGGCCCCGTTCAGCGTCTCCCCGACCGTCTGCGGCGTCGCCGGTCGCTGGGTGCGGAGCGCGGAGAGCTCGAGCACGAGCCCATGCTTTTCATCGGCCTGACGGATCACCCGCGCCAACTCCTGCGACGTGAAGGGCTTCCTCAGGAGGAAGTCCGCGGCCTCGAGCGCCTCCTCGTCCTCAGCACGGAGCCCTTCGGCCGGGCAGAGACAGACCACCACGCCCACCGGCGAGAGCTGCCGGGTGTGGGCGATGAAGTGCGTCAACCGTCGCACGGGAGGAACGATGTCGGCGATAACGAGATCCACCTGGGTGGTGCGGAGCGTCCGGAGCGCCTCCTCCTCCCCGGCCTCGGTGAACACCGAGCGGGCCCCCAGCGCCCGAAGCAACCGGGCGCGGAGGTTGGCATCCGCGGTGACCACGAGTGCCGTCTTCATGCCTCGACTGCCTCAGGACTGCCGACGGCCGCGGGGAACTCGATGGTCATGGTCGTGCCGCGCCCGCTCGCGAAATTCTCGGCGCGAATCGTGGCGCGGTGGGCATCGGCGATCGCCCGGCAGATCGCGAGCCCGAGCCCCGACCCCCGTGGCTTGGTGGTCACGAAAGGCTCAAAGATCCTCGCCAGGAGGGTTTCCGGAATCCCGCAACCAGTGTCGGACACCTCTACCCGAAGCATAGCATTAGGGCCCGGCTGCGTGTCCAGCCGGACCGTCAGCTCGCCTCCCGGGTCCATGGCCTCCAGGGCATTCAAGAAGAGGTTCAAGAAGAGCTGCTCCAGCTTGCGCGGATCGCCCGGCACCGGCGGAGGCGCCACGGGGTAGAGCCACCGCAGCGTGATTCGCTTTTCCTCCAGGTGCCCCCGGAGCAGCTCCAGGGTTGCCTCGATGGGCTCGCGGAGATCCAGCGGGCGGAGCGATTCCTCGGATGGCCCGGACAGATCGCGCAGGCGCTCCAAAAGGTCTTCGATGCGGTCAATCTCCCGGACAGCGATCTTCGCGAAGTCCTCCCGGAAGTTCTCCTCGGCAAACTTCTTGGGAAGAAGCTGGGCGAACGTCTTGATGGCCACCAGCGGATTTCTGATCTCGTGGGCGATCCCCGAAGCCAGCGCGCCGAACAAGGTGAGCCGTTCCGCTCGGTGCTGGTCTTCCTCCTCCAGCTCCTTCAGCCGCGTGAGGTCGCTGAAGACCAGCACCGCGCCCAGAATGTTTCCATCAGGCCTCCGGAACGGCGAGGTCGAGCAGATCACGGGCGTGGCGCGCCCCGTGATTCCCGAGATGGTCGTCTCTACTTGGAGCCGGGACTCGCCGTCTGCGAGGGTGGCGTCGATCGGGGCAGCGAGCGTCGGCGGGAGCTGATCCACCGGGCCGGACCGAATGCTGGCGGCCGGAAGCCCCGTCATCCGCTCCGCGGCAGGGTTGAACAGCGTGATCTTGCGCTCCACGCTGACGGCCACCACGCCACTCTCCATCGTCTTGAGAATGTTATCGATGTATTCGTTGACGAGAACGACCTCCTGGTGGAGCTGGGCGTTCTTGATGGCGATCCCCGCCTGGCCGGCCAGCGTGGAGAGCAGGTCGGTATCATCCGCGAAATATGGATCCCCGGAGAGCTTGGGGCCGAGGATCAGAACGCCGTTGAGTCGGTCTTCGTCCCAGATCGGAAACGCGAGCGCTCCGCCCAGGGAGATGAGTTGGCTCAGCGCGGCGCGCATCATCGTGTCCGGCTCACCGCGAGCCAGGTCATCCCGGAGGAGGTGAGTCCGCTCCGTCCGGAGCCACTGCGGCAGGCTGGAACTGTCGCCGACAGCCTCCGGCTCGGGAGCGGTCGACTCTGCGGCAAACCTCCGCGCCGCGGCGAGCCAGTAATCCTCTCTTGCGGTAAGGTGCAGGTACACCTTTATCATGTCGGGACGCATCGTCCGGCCAATGACGTCGCACAGGTAAGGCAGGAGGGAGCCGAGGTCCAGCATCGTGGCCATTTTCCGGCTGACCTCGCGAAGGGTCTGCTGATAGTCGTAGGTGCCGCGATACACGTAGCGATCGAGGCCGCGCTGAATCCCGCCCTTGAGCGGGTGGAACAGGACGGCCACGAACAGACCCAGCAAAATCTCGCGGCTCAACCCCCAGCGCTCTCCGGGGAACAGGGCGCTTGACCCGACGATGAGCCCGGCGAGAATCGCACCCGCCGCCACAAACGCCGCGATGTAAACCACGCCCTTCTTGATGACCACGCGGATGTCCATCAGCCGATGTCGGATAATCGCATGCCCGATCATCACGATCATGACCACGCTAAACAGCGGCCCATACTTGCCGAACTGAGATGTCCCGAATACT
>JACQRS010000119.1 GCA_016206385.1 Candidatus Rokuibacteriota bacterium
GGTCTGACCCTCACCCTGATCCGGCGGATCCGGGAGCTGACCTGGGCCGGGGCGGGACTCGTCCTCCTGGCCTGCCTCCGGACTTCCGTCACGCCGGAGGTCCCGGCGTGACGCCGGAGGGCGGCGGCGCGTGTGCTAGAATTCGGCCTGCGGCACCCCGCATCTTGGCCGCTCCGGTCCCGGCCGAAAAAGGAGACACCTGAGTGGAAACGGTTCGCGTCGCGATTGTCGGGGTCGGCAACTGTGCCTCGGCCCTGGTGCAGGGAGTCCACCACTACCGGAACGCCCCCGAGGGCGCGTTCATCCCCGGCCTCATGCACCCGCGCCTCGGCCCGTACCACGTGGACGCCATCGAGTTTTCCGCGGCCTTCGATATCGCCGCCGACAAGGTCGGCCGGGATCTGGCCGAAGCCATCTTCATCCCGCCCAACAACACGGCCAAGTTCTGCGAGGTGCCGCGTTTGGGTGTCCCCGTTCACCGGGGGATGACCCACGACGGCCTCGGCCAGTACCTGTCGCAGGTCATCCAGAAGGCCCCCGGCTCCACCGCCGACATCGTGGGGATCCTGAAGGACACCGGCACCCATGTGGTCGTCAACTTCCTGCCCGTGGGCAGCGAGATGGCGACCAAGTGGTATGTGGAGCAGGTCCTGGACGCCGGCTGCGGCTTCGTCAACTGCATCCCGGTCTTCATCGCCCGGGAGGCGTACTGGCGCCGCCGCTTCGAGGAGCGGGGGCTCCCGGTGGTCGGCGACGACGTGAAGTCCCAGCTCGGGGCCACCATCCTCCACCGCGCCCTCACGCGCCTCTTTATGTCCCGGGGCGTGGCGCTCGAGCGCACGAGCCAGCTCAACGTGGGCGGCAACATGGACTTCCTGAACATGCTGGAGCGCCAGCGGCTGGCCTCGAAGAAAACCTCCAAGACGGACGCGGTGACCTCGCAGCTCGCCCACCCGCTCCCCCCGGACGCGGTGCATATCGGCCCCAGCGACTACGTCCCCTGGCTCGGCGACCGCAAGTGGGCGCACATTCGCCTGGAGGGGCGCGGCTTCGGCGACCTGCCGATCGCCCTCGAGCTCAAGCTCGAGGTCTGGGATTCCCCCAACTCCGCCGCCGTGGTGATCGACGCCATCCGCTGCTGCAAGCTGGCCCTGGACCGGGGGCTGAAGGGTGCCCTCCCCGCCCCCTCGGCGTACCTCATGAAGTCCCCACCCGAGCAGTGGCCGGACGAGGTGGCGCGGACCGAACTCGAGCGCTTCATCGCGGGAGAGGAATAGGCCCCGAGCCGACTCGGCTTTCGGTCACCGCATGATCGCCATCTCCCGGATCGGCCGGCTGCTCCGCCGCCTCGTACGGGCTGCCTGTCAGCGCCCGATCCTGACCGTTGGCCTCTCCCTGGCCCTGGCCGCCATCAGCATCCTCTACACGCTCCACGCGCTCACCTTTCAGACATCGACCCGCCGTCTCCTCCCCCCGGGGCAGCGCTACGCCACGCTCTTCGCCGAGCACTCCCAGGACTTCGGCGAGCTGAACGACATCGTCGTGGTGGTGGAGGCGCAGAGCCTGGAGGGGGCCAAGGCCTACGCGACCCGCCTGGTGCGGGAGCTCAGGAAGAGCCCGGTGAAGTTCCAGCGCGTCGCCTACCGGATCGATCCCAGGCGCTTCGAGGGGCGGGCCCTGCTCTACCTGTCGGTCGCCGAGCTGGCCGAGATCCGGGACAAGGTCTTCGACCACCAGGAGTTCATGGAGGCGTTCGCAGCCACCCCGACGCTGGACCAGCTCATCGAAGGGCTCAACCAGCAGATCGCTGCGGCGTTCCTCTCCCGCTTCTTCGACCTGGGACTCGACGACGGTGGGGCCGTGGACCTCCGCTTCCTCAGAGAGCTCGTCACCCAGCTCTCCGAGCGCATCGACCGGCCGGCGCCGTACCGCTCCCCCTGGGGCACCATTTTCTCCTTCGGGGAGGCGCAGGCCGCCGACGCGGGTTATTTCCTCTCCGACGACAAGAGCCTGCTCTTCATCCTCGTGGAGCAGGTGAGCAAAGAGGGGACCTTCACCTCCAACCGGGAGGCCATCGAGGCCATCCGGCGCGCCATCGGGGACCTCCGCGATGACTTCCCGCGTGTCCAGGCCGGTGTCACGGGTGCCCCGTCCCTCTCCAACGACGAGATGACCGCCGCCTTCCGCGACAGCGAGGTCGCGACGCTCCTCGCTTTCGCCCTCACCCTCGGCCTTCTGCTCGTGGCCTTCGGGCGCCTCGGCAAGCCGATCGTGATGCTGGCGGTGCTGGCCGTGAGCCTGGCCTGGTCCATGGGGGTCGCCACCCTCACCGTGGGCCACCTGACCATCTTCTCGGTCATGTTCATTTCCATCGTCGTGGGGATCGGGATCGACTACGGCATCTACTTCCTCTTCCGCTACGAGGAGGAGATCTTCCTGGGCCGGAACCTCCGGGAAGCGCTGGAGCTGACCGCGGCGCGCACCGGTCCCGCCATTCTCCTCGGCGCGCTGACCGCCGCCGGGACGTTCTACGTCCTGATGCTCACCGAGTTCCGGGGGATCCAGGAGTTCGGCTTCATCGCCGGCACCGCCATCCTCATGGCGCTCGTCAGTATGCTGACCTTCTTCCCCGCGCTCCTCATGCTGGTGGACCGGCGCAAGGCCGCCCGGCCGCCGGGGCGGGTACCCCGCGCCCACGAGCTGGAACAGATCCGGGTGCCGGTGCTGGAGCGGCTCACCCACTACCCCAGGACGATCCTGGTGGCGGCCGGGCTCCTGACCGTCTTCTCCCTGTGGGCCGCCCGCACCGTGCGGTTTGACTACAACCTGCTGAACCTGCAGGTCAGGGGCAGCGAGTCCGTGACCTGGGAGAAGAAGATCCTGGCGAAGGCGGGGCGCTCCGGATTCACCGCGCTGGCCACGGCGAACACGCTCGAAGAGCTCCGCGCGAAGCACGAGGCCTTCGACCGGCTCCCCTCGGTCTCCGAGGTGGACAGCGTGCTGATGCTGATTCCGGACGACCAGCCGGAGAAGATCAAGATCATCCGGGACTTCGCCCCGCTGGTGGCGCCGGTGCGCGTCGGGATCCCGGCGGCGGTGGACGTGGGCCGTCTCGGCGAATCGCTGGAGACCCTGAAACGGCGCTTCGACCTGGCGGTGGCCGAGGCCGGAGCCGAGGGACCCGGAAAGGAGCTGGCGACGCTCCGATCGCAGATCCAGACCCTACTGGACAAGCTCAAGCGCACGGACCCTGAGGTGGTCGAGGCCGCCCTCAACCACTTCGAGGCCCAGCTCTACCGAGACTTTGTCGACAAGTTCCACGCCTTCCAGCGGAACCTCACACCGCGGCCCGTGACGCTCCGGGACGTGCCCGCGGAGCTGAGGCGGAAGTTCATCGGCAGGAGCGGGCGCTTTTTGCTCCAGATCCACCCCAAGGTCGATATCTGGGACCGGGAGGGAGCCCAACAGTTCGTGACCGAGCTGCGGTCGGTGGATCCCGACGTGACGGGCCCGCCCGTCATCACGTACGAAGCCATCCGTCTGATGGAGAAGGCGTACCTCCAGGGCACCGCGTACGCCTTCGTCCTGGTGGCCACGCTCACCGTCCTGATGCTCCGCCGGTTACGCGAGACCGTCCTCGCCCTGATCCCGCTCCTCCTCGGGACGCTCTGGACCGTGGGGCTCATGCAGGTCTTCGACCTGAAGTTCAACCTGGCCAACGTCTGGGGGCTCCCGCTGATCATCGGGGCGGCGTCGGAATACGGGCTGAACGTGGTGATGCGCTCGATGGAGGGACGGGTTCACGGCGGGCCGCTCCTGGCCCGGAGCACGGTCATGGCCGTGGTCTTGAACGGGCTCACAACCATCGCGGGGTTCGGGAGCCTGCTGGTCGCCCACCACCAGGGAATCTGGAGCCTCGGGCTCCTGCTCACCATCGGGGCCTGCACCGGCCTCGCCGCGTCCCTGATCGTGCTCCCGGTGCTGATCCGCCTCTTCGGCCACGCTGCCCTGCTGGAGACCACGGGCGTCTCCCAGCCCGCCGCGTGACGCTCCGGCGGGCGAGAGGCCCGCGCCCGTCACCCGACGAACTTGTAGCCCTGCCCGTGCACGGTCAGGATGTGCACCGGGTGCTCCGGGTCCGCCTCGAACTTCTGCCTGAGGCGGAGCACATGCGTGTCGACGGTCCGCGTCGTCGGAAAGTGCTCGTACCCCCACACCTCATCCAGGAGCCGCTCGCGGGTGATGACCTCCCCCCGGTGCTCCACCAGGTAGCGCAGAAGGTCGAACTCCTTCCGGGTCAACCGGACCTCCCTACCCGCCTTGAAGGCCTGGCGCGCCCTGAGGTGAAGGCGAAAATCCCCGAAGGCCACCTCCTCGAACTTCCGCCGGGGCCCGGGGCGGCGGAGGACCGCCCGGACGCGGGCGAGGAGCTCCCGCAGTGAGAAGGGCTTTGTCACGTAATCGTCGGCGCCCAGCTCCAGCCCCAGCACCCGGTCCACCTCTTCCGCGCGCGCGGTCAGCATGATCACCGGCACGTCCAGACCCTTCTGCCGCAGCGCGCGCAGAACGTCCCACCCGCTGAGCTCCGGCATCATGACATCCAGGACGATCAGGTCCGGGGCCTCCCGCAGCGCCAGCGCGAGGCCCTCCTCGCCGTTCTCGGCCGCCAGCGTGTGGTACCCCTCGAAGCGGAGGTTGTCCGCCAGCCCCCGCACCATCTCCGGCTCGTCATCGATAATCAGGATCCTGGGCATCGTCACGCCCGAGACGCGAGCGGGAGCCAGAGGGTGAAGCGGCTGCCTTCGCCGGGCCGGCTCTCCACGGTCACGCGGCCGCCGTGGGCCTCCGCGATGTGGCGCACGAGAGCCAGCCCCACGCCGCTCCCGCGCCGCCCCTGGATCTCGCTCCGCCCCGCCCGGTAGAACTTCTCGAACACCCGTCCCTGCTCCTCGGGCGGAATGCCGATCCCTTCGTCCGCCACCGAGAGGGCGAGGTGGTCGTCCCGGATGCGGGCGTCCACCCGGAGCGACTTCCGCTCGGCCGAGTACTTGATGGCGTTGTCCACCAGGTTGGCCAGCGCCTGGCTCACCGCCTCCGCATCCATGGGGACGTCGGTAAGGTCCGGCGGTACGGCTACCTCCACCTTGAAGCCCTGCTGGGACAACGGATAGCTGAACGCCTCCAGCGTGTCACGCACCAGCGGCTCGATGGCCGTGGGGACGATGTCGTACAGCCGGCGGCCTCCCTCGATCCGGGAGAAGTCCAGGACGTTGTCGATGAGGCGGGAGAGGCGCTCGCTCTCTCGGGTGATGACGCGGTAGTACTCCTGCCGCGTGCGCTCGTCGGGCACCCGCCCCATCTCCAGCGTCTCGCCGAACATCCGGATGAGGGAGAGTGGGGTCTTGAGGTCGTGGGAGACGTTGGCGACGAAGTCGGCCTTGAGCCGCGCCATCTCAGTTTCGCGCTGCACGAGCCGGTACGTCGCGACGAGCCCGGCCACGATGACGACGAGCAGGAGACCGAAGGCGACCATGAAAATGATGGTCTGGCGGCGGACCGCCTGGCGGGGGGACGTCCCGCGCGGCTGGTAGAGGGCCACCCGCCACGCCGGAAGCTCCGCCCCGAGCGGGGTCGTGATCACGCGCTCGGCCTGATCCACCGGTTCTCGGCTGTACACGGCGCGATCCCGGTGGTCGATGACGGCGAGAACCGTGGGCCCTTCCAGCCGCCCCAGCGTGGGCTCAAAAATCTCGCGGCGGAGGGCGTCGAGGTCCAGGGCGAGCGCCGCCAGCGCGGGCGCACCCCCACGCGTCTTGAAGACCGCGGCCAGAACGACCTGGTCGCCCCAGATCAGGTGGCGGCGGCCCCCCCGCTCCCAGAAGGACTGAGGGATCTCCGCCAGCAGCCCCGCGAAGAGGCCACGGTCCTCCGCCGTCGAGGCCGAGGGGAAGAGGAGGCGGCCCCGGCGGTCGAACAGATAGAGACGCCGGATCAGCGGCGCCTCAGCGAGGAACTGCCCGAGGGTGCCCGGGCCACCATCGGAGCCACCGAGGATCGCCTGGATCCGGCCCAGGATGTCGTCCTCGGTCCGGAGGAGGACCATGGACACCTTTTCTGCCGCCATCGACGCCATGTCGCGGGCCTGCTCCCTGAACAGAAGCTCCGCCGAGCTCTCCCACTGCCGCAGGGACAGGTACCCGAGCACCGCCAGCATCACCGCGGGGAGCACGATCGCTAGGAGGGCAAACGCGGCGAACCGGGCCAGGGGCGAGCGCAGACGGATCGTCATCCTCCCTCTGCCAGCAGGCGCCGGATCGTCGCCTCGATCTCCGCGTAGGCGCCCTCGCCGATGTGCTGGTACCGGACGATCCCCTTCCGGTCGACCAGCACCGCCGTCGGCCAGGCCCAGATCCCGAAGCGCGTCCAGATGGCGGAGTCGTTGTCCTGCACGACCGGGTAGCGGATGCCGAACTTCTGGGTCGCGGCCACGACCTTCTCGTAGGGCCGTTCCCAGAGGAACTCGGGGGTGTGGACCCCGACGATGGTCAAGCCCGCGTTCCGGTACGTCTCGTGCCAGACCCGCAAC
>JACQRS010000117.1 GCA_016206385.1 Candidatus Rokuibacteriota bacterium
GCGCCGGCTCACGCGCATTCAGCGCGAGACGTGCGATGTGCTCGGCCGGTTCGCCCGCGACAGCGACCCCGTTCACCATGGCGGCCGGGGCCCGGTCGCACCGGCCGAGGCAGGAGACCTCGCGGACCTCGACACCGCGCTGCCTTGCCAGGAGCTCCTTGACCTTCACGCCCCAGGTGTCGCCTCCCGCAAGAAAGCAGGAGAGATCCCGGCAGAGCAGGACCTCGCTCCGGGGCGGTGGCGCCAGGCGGAAATGCGGGTAGAAGGAAGCGACCTCCTGGATCCGGTAGAGGGGGAGTCCGAGTTGCCGGGCGAGCTCACGCAGGGGCTCCTCGGCGAGGTAGCCGTGGCGGGCCTGGAGTCGATTGAGTTCGGCGATCAGGCTCATTTCGTCACGTACGGGAGCGGATCCGTGAGGCCGGCCTCGGCGAAACCTTTCTTCCTGAGCAGGCACGAGTCGCAGAGCCCGCACGCCCTGCCGTCCGGCGTCGGCTCGTAGCAGGACCAGGTCAGGGCGTAGTCCACGCCGAGGGCGTGACCGGTCCGGATGATCTCGGCTTTGGTCATCCGGATCAAGGGCGTGTGGATCTTGAACCGGCTCTTTCCCTCGACCCCGGCCTTGGTCGCGAGATTCGCCAGCCGCTCGAAGGCATCCACGTACTCGCGGCGGCAATCCGGATACCCCGAGTGGTCCAGCACATTGGCTCCGAAGAACACATCCTCGGCGCCCAGGACCTCGGCCCAGGCAAGGGCGTGGGCCAGGAAGATCGTGTTCCGCGCGGGCACGTAGGTGATGGGGATCCCGGTGCCGATCTGCTCCGGGCTCCGCCCCTTCGGCACCGGGAAGTCAGCCGTCAGAGCCGAGCCGCCGATCAGGCGGAGGTCCAGGGTGAGGATCAGATGCTCCTTGGCGCCGAGGGCCTCGGCCACGCGCTTGGCCGACTCGAGCTCCCGGCTGTGGCGCTGGCCGTAGGCGAAGGAGAGCGCGTAGGGCGCATAGCCCTCGTTCCGGGCGATGGCCAGCGTGGTGGCTGAATCGAGCCCGCCCGACAGCAGCACCACCGCGCGCTTCATCACACCCCTCGCCGGGCGCCCCAGAAGAGGATGTGGAGGCGCGGCGAGTATCTGAAGCCGTGACGCCGGCACTCCTCGATGACCCACTCCGAGCGCTCCAGGATCTCCTCCCGGCGCACGCCCTCGGGCATGAGGAGGATCCGATCGCGCGGAATGGCGAAGCGCTCGGCGAGCCTGAGCACCTCAGCCACATCGCGCTGGTCCACCACGACGAACTTCCACCAGGCGCCGAGCCCGAGGAAGGCGCGGATCGCCGCGGGGTTGATCCGCCTGGCCTCGGCGCCGCCCGAGCCCTGGAGCTTCACCGACACGTTCCACTGGTCCACCGGCGCCCGCGGCGGTGGAAGGGTGCCCGAGGTCTCCACCTCGATGGTGAAGCCGCGCGCTTTGAGGGCTTCCACCAGCGGGAGGAAGAGCAGGGACTCGAGTGGCTCGCCGCCCGTGATCACGACGCGCCGGCACGGGTAGGCTGAAGCCTCTTCCACCAGGGCCTCCAGCGACACCTCACGGCCACCGGCCGGATCCCAGGAGTACTTCGTGTCGCACCACTGGCAGCCGACGGAGCAGCCCTGGAGGCGCACGAAGACGGCGGGCGCTCCCGCCGTGACGCCTTCCCCCTGGATGGAGAAGAAGCACTCGGCGACGCGGCCTGTGGTGGCGGGGGTCACGCGCTGTCGCGGCTGAGTTCGCTCGAGCAGGTGGGAGTCTCTCGGATCACCACGCGCTCGAGCACGATGCCGGGTGGGAGGCTCTGGCTGATCGCCTTCCACGCCTCCCGCGTCAGGATCTCGGCAGTCGGCTGACCCGCCAGGCGCACCACTTTCTCGGGTGCGTCGGCCTGGACCCCCTCGATGGCCGGAGCGAGCGGATCCTCCCGCCAGACCAGCGTGGCATGGTCCCAGCGGTCCAGGACCGCCTTCTTCACCAGAGCTCTCAGGTCGTCGAAGTCGATCACCATTCCGAGCCGGTCGAGGCCCTCGGAGGCCACCGTGACCTCCAGGTGATAGGTGTGGCCGTGGAGGTAGGCGCACTTGCCGGGATGGCCCATGATCCGGTGGGCCGCGTCGAACGTGGACTCGGTCGTCAGACGCATCAAGGCTTTGAACCCCGCTGAGTTTTCACCTCATCTTAGCCCCCCGGGAGGTGAGGCTGTCAAGCCGGCGGCACACTTCCGACGTGGACCGTCACCGTGCCGAGGCCGAGGCGACGGTAGCTGACGTCTGTCAACCCTGTCGCCGCCATCAGCCGCGCCAACTCGGCGGGAGGAAGGAAGCGGTCCACTGACCGGGGCAGGTAGGTGTAGGCCTCGCGGTCGCCGCTCACGAGCCCCCCGAGCCACGGCACGAGCCCGTGGAAGTACCATCTGAACACCGCGCTGAAGCCCGGAAGCGTCGGCTGGGTGATCTCGAGCGCCACCACCCTGCCGCCTGCTCGGGTGACTCGCTGCATCTCCCGGAGGCCCTGCCCCAGGTCTGCCAGATTCCTCAGGAGGAACGCCGAGGCCACGCAGGCAAAGGAGCGGTCAGGGAAGGGGAGCGCCAGGGCGTCACCCACGACCAGGCTCACGCGGCCCGTCGGATCCTTGAGGGCCAGCTTCTCGCGTCCCACCCGAAGCATTCCCTCGGCGAAGTCCAGGCCGACCACCCGGCGGACCCGAGCTTCAGCGAGGAGTGCCAACGCCAGGTCTCCGGTGCCCGTGGCCACATCCAGCGCCAGCCCCCCGCCCGTGGGCCCCGCCATCCCGGCCGCGATCCGGCGCCACGCCTGGTGGCGGCCCAAGGTCATCAGGGCATTCATCAGGTCATAGCGGTGCGCGATGCGGGTGAACATCTCCCGCACGTAGCGCGCCTTGTCCTGGCCCTCAGCCACCTCTAGCGCCAGAGGCCGGCCACGGCGGAGGCGAAGACGATGACGGCGATGTAGCCGTTGACGTTGAAGAAGGCGACGTCCAGCCGCGAGAGATCCGTGGGGGAGACCAGCCGGTGCTCATAGACGAGGAGCCCGACGACGAGGAGCCAGCCGAGCCAGTACGGCCAGCCAAGCCCCATGACGGCGCCCACCGCCGCCAGCGCCAGTGCCGTCAGGACATGGCAGCCCCGCGCGAGCGTGAGCGCCGCGGGAATCCCGAACCGGGCCGGCACCGAGTGGAGGCCCTCGGCCCGGTCGAACTCGACGTCCTGGCAAGCGTAGAGCAGGTCGAAGCCCGCGATCCACACGGCGACGGCAAACCAGAGGAGAAAGGCGGGAAGGTCGAAGGCCTCGCGCACCGCGATCCATCCACCGGCCGCGGCGATCCCATCTGTGAAGCCGAGGATCCAGTGGGAGGTCCAGGTGAAGTACTTGGTGTAGTGATAGCCCACCAGAAACAGGACGGCCAGTGGCGCCAGCTTGAGGCAGAGCGGGTTGAGCTGCCAGGCGGAGACGAAGAGGAGCACCCCGCCGGCCCCCGCCCATGCTCCAACCTCCCAGGGCGTCAGCAGCCCTCGTGGGAGGTGGCGGTTGGCGGTGCGCGGGTTTCGGGCGTCGATGGACCGGTCGGTGAGGCGGTTCACGCTCATGGCGAGAGTGCGCGCCCCCACCATGGCCAGCGTCACCCAGATCGCGATCCGCCACCCCGGCCAGCCCCCCGCGGCCAGCACCATGCCGATGTAGGCGAAGGGGAGGGCGAAGATGGTGTGCTCGAACTTTATCGATTGGACGACGTAACGCAGCTTGCGCATAACCAGCCCACGTTCCGATGAGGGGTTCCACCGGGGGGAGTCCCGAGGGGGGTGGGGACCCCCCTCGGATTAAAGCCCATACTCGCGCCAGCGGCGCGTGACGAGCGCCTTGATCTCCTCGCTCATCACGATCTCCTCCGGCCACGCCTGCTCCACCGCGTCCAGCGGCCCCTTCTCCGTCGCGTCGATGCCGAGCTTGCCGCCGTAGCGGTGACGGAGCGCAGCGTGGTCCAGGTCGTCCATGGGGCCTTCCACGATCACCAGGTCGCGCGCGGGGTCGATGTTCCCC
>JACQRS010000118.1 GCA_016206385.1 Candidatus Rokuibacteriota bacterium
GGATGCCATCAATCCCTGCGCCTTCACGCTCCTCTTGATCTTCATCGCCAGCGTCACGGCCTTCCTCCAGACCATCCAGGGCAAATCGCTCCAGGAGACGCGGGCCGTCCTGTACCGGTACGGCGCCGTGTACATCGGTGCCATCTTCTTCACGTACCTGATCCTGGGCCTGGGGTTCCTCAAGGTGTCTTCCTTCTTTGCCGGGAACCATCTCGGCTCTCGGCTCGCGGCTCTCGTCGCTGTCCTATTGGGTCTCTGGATGGTGAAGGATGCGCTGCTGCCCGAGGTGGGGCTACGCCTCCAGGCACCGAAGCGGGTGGGAGTCTGGGTCCAGCAGCTAGCCCGGCAGGCGTCCATGCCCGCCATGGTGGGGCTCGGCGTTCTGGTGGGCCTGTGCACGGTCCCCTGTAGCGGCGCCGTGTACCTCTCCGTCCTGGCGATGCTCTCCCTCCAGGCGACCTTCCTCCGGGCGTTCGCCTATCTCATCCTTTACAACGCCCTCTTCGTGCTGCCCCTGGGCGTGATCCTGGTGGCCGCCTCCGCCCGCCCGACCCTGAACCGGCTGGCCCACTGGAACCTCCACCACCGGGAGGGCGTCCGCCTCGGCATGGGCCTCGGCGTTTGCGCCCTGGGACTGATCATCCTGGCTATCGTTTGATCCGTTGAACAACGATTCTGACTGCCGACCCCGGCGAGCCGCTCCTTGCGGGACGGCGCAGCAGGGGTCTCCCCGCTGGCTCGGGGTCTCAAAAAAGAGCTTGACACGTCTGGGCGCCTTTGCTATGAACCAGAACACCTCAAAGAGTTGTTGTGATGAATCAGATGTTTCATTTCCGCGGATCCACCAATGGTTGACCGCTCCGGGGATTTCCTCCAGCGGATCCAGCAACAGGCCTCACGATTGCCGCGCCAGATGCGCCGCCTGGCGGAATTCGTCTGCGCCAACTACCAGCAGGTGGCCTTCCTGACTACGCGCGCCCTCGCCAAGGACGCTGGCGTCAGCCTGGCGACGGTAGTCCGGTTTCCCGTCCTGCTCGGGTTCAAGGATTTCGCCGCCTTCCGGCGGAGTATCCAGGACCGCGTCAATTTCGATCTCACCGGGGTTGAACGCCTTGTGCCCTCGCTTGCGGTTCGGCGGGGGAAGGTGGATGTCCTTCACCGGATCGTCACGACAGAGATGGCGAATCTAAAGAGCCTGCTCCGAACCGTGGACCGCAGAGAGTTTGATGCTGTTGTGGATCTTCTGGCTACCGTACCTGCCGTGGCCGTGGTCGGGCTTCGGTATCTGGCCCCGATGTGCGAATACTTCGGCTACTCCCTCCGCAAGGTCCGGGTTGGTGTAGAGACCGTATCGGCGGCCGACTCTACAGTATTCGACCGCCTGGGAATGATGGACAAGGCCACCCTCCTCGTCGTGCTGGGGATGGCGAGGTATCCGGCCGACCTGCTGCCGATCCTCACCTTCGCCCGGGATCGCGGCATGGGAGTCGTCAGCATCACAGATTCTCCCATCTCACCACTCGTCCCCCTCTCCGACCATGTTCTGCTCGCGCCGTCGGAACTGCGGGACTTCGTCGGATCCTTCGCCGCCCCCTCCTGCCTCATCAATGCGCTGGTCTCCGCCGTGGGGGTCCGACTCGGGCGCGCTGCCATCCGTCAGCTCGAGCACTTGGAGCGGATTGCCACAACACGCCATATCTACGTGACGGGAGCACCTCGACCTCGTCTCCGCCGCAACACGATGTGAGGAGCCCAGATGGAACCCATCATCGACATGCACCATCACCTGGGTGAGCCGGGACAGGTAGACCACGTCTTTGAATGGTACGAGGAGATCGAGGACGTCCTTCAGGCCATGGACGCCCACCACGTGACGGCGACCATCCTCCAGCCCCTTGGCGGTGCCGCCGATCCCCGCCGGGTCCATGATGCCATCGCCGAACATCAGAGCCGGCATCCTGGCCGGATTTTCGGCATGGCCAGCGCAAATCCGCGGCTCTTCGGACCCGAGGAAACGAGGAAAGAGCTGGAGCGTTGCATCCGCGACCTGGGCTTCGTCGGGATTAAGCACCATTCCCTGGCCTTCGCCATCGAACCAACTTCCCGGATCGCGGACCCCCTGTGGGAGGCCGCCGCCCATTTCCGGGTACCGATCCTGTGCTGCACGGGTGATTTCGCCCTCCCCTTCACCTCCCCCGGGATGCTGATTCCCCGCCTCCAGCAGTATCCGGATCTCCCCATCATCCTGGGCCACATGGGAGGCGCCTACTCCCTGTGTCAGGAGGCGATCAACATCGCCCGACTCTTCCCCAACGCCTACCTCGACACCTCGTTGGCCTTTAACATTTACGTGCGCCGGGCGATAGATATCGTGGGAGCCGACCGGATGATGTTGGCCTGCGAGCATAGCTCCAACGTGCCCGTCGAGTTAGCCAAGGTGCGTTCCATCGGTCTCGATCAACCCGGCCTGAGTCAGGTGCTGGGAGGCGCGGCGAGGAAGCTGTTCCGGCTCCGGATCTGACACGCCTCGCGTGGTGCGAAGAGGGAACGGCGGTGTCCCCGGCTGAGCACCGGATCACGCAGTTTGTCTTCAGCCTCCGGTGGGAGGCCCTTCCGCCGGTGGTGCGCCAGCAGGCCCGGCGATGTCTGCTCGATCTGCTGGGGTGCGCCGTGGCCGGGACGAGGACTCGCGCGGCGAGCGCCGCCCGCCGATTCGTCCTTCGAATGGGCGGCACGCCCGAGGCTCTCGTCTTGGGAACGGACCAGCGCCTGCCGCTTCCCTGGGCCGTCCTGGCCAATGCGTTCGCCACGTCGGCCTTGGACGCAGACGACGGCTACCGCCCGATCAAGGGACATCCCGGCGCTTTCGTCATCCCTGCGGCCCTCGCGGCCGCGGAGGTGGCCGGGGCCAATGGCAAGCAATTCCTAGAGGCCCTGGTCGTGGGCTACGAGGTTGGAATCCGGGCCGGCCTCGCCTCCCACGCCCACTACCCCTACTATCACGGCTCCGGGTCTTGGGGTGGCCTGGGGGCCTGCGCGGCCGCCGGCCGCCTGCTCAAGACGGAGCTGGAGACGCTTGCCCAGGCTCTGGGCGTCGCGGGGTACCACGGGCCCATCACGCCGATGATGCGGGGGATCGATGTCCCGGCAATGGTCAAGGACGGCATTGGATGGGGGGCCATGACCGGGGTGACCGCACTGCTCATGGCGCACGAGGGGTTCACAGGGACGCCAAGCCTGCTGGCCGAGGCCGCCCCTCTCACGGCAACGCTGGGGACCGAGTTCCGGATCCTGGACCTCTATTTCAAACGGTACGCCTGCTGCCGGTGGGCGCAGCCGGCGATCCGGGGGGCACTCACCGTCAGCCGGACCCACGGTGTGGCGCCGTCGGCGATCCGGCAAGTCATCGTTCGGACGTTCGCAGAGGCGGCCCGCCTCGCCTTCCCCCGACCCCGGTTCAGTGAGGAGGCGCAGTTCAGTCTTCCCTACGCGCTGGCGGCCGCCCTGGTGCTGGGACGCGTCGGTCCGGACGAGGTGAGCGACCGCGCCTTGGGAAATGAGGCCGTGCTGGACATGGCAGCCCGCGTGGAGATGGTCGCGGAGCCCCGCTTCCAGAAGGCCTTCCCCGCCCGGGCCCTGGCCGAGGTGGAGGTGGTAACGACTGATGGTCGCCGCCTCGCCTCCGGCCCGGTGCAGGCCGCGGGGGACGCGGACCACCCCCTATCGGATGCGGAGCTGAAGGCGAAGTTTCTGGAGTTCGCGGCCGCGGCCCTGGGGGCAGAGGACCTCGGGAGGCTCCGCGAGTTGGCCCTCGCCTGCGACGAGTTGCCAACCCTCCGGCCGATCCTGGAGATGTTGGGCCGGGTGTCCATAGGATGAGTTGCTCCTCCCCCACCATCGCCATCACCCTGGACCGGGTGTCGAAGGTCTACCCGGGCGGGCACGTCGCGGTCCGGGACGTGACCCTGAACATCCAGACGGGCGAGGTCCTCGTCCTCGTGGGCACCTCGGGATCGGGCAAGACGACAACGATGAAGATGATCAACCGGTTGGTGGAGCCGACATCGGGAAGCATCCGGGTCGGGGGGGAAGACATCAGCAAGATTAACCCTATCCAGCTCCGCCGGAGCATTGGCTATGTCATCCAGGAGATCGGCCTGTTCCCCCACATGACGGTGGCCAAGAACATCGCTCTGGTTCCCTCCCTGAAGGGCTGGCCCAAGCCCCGCCAGAACGAGCGCGTGGCGGAACTTCTGGAATTGGTCGGTCTCCCGCCGGACCAGTATGCCAAGAAGCACCCACATCAGCTCAGCGGTGGGCAGAAGCAACGCGTAGGCGTGGCCCGCGCGCTGGCCGGGGACCCGGACATCCTGCTGATGGACGAGCCGTTCGGGGCGCTGGATCCCATCACCCGCGGACAGCTCCATGAGGAATTCCTGAAGCTCCAGCGCCGGCTGCGGAAGACCATCGTATTTGTGACCCACGACATGCTCGAGGCGATCCGGTTGGCGGAACGGATCGCGGTAATGGACGGCGGCGTCTTGGAGCAGGTCGGCACCCCGCGCGAGGTCCTGGCCCATCCGGCCACCCGCAGGGTCGCCGACCTCGTGGGAGCAGACGCGACGCTGAAGTTGTTGGGGCTCTGCACGGTGGAGCAGGCGCTGGAGGCGCTCGGGGCGGAATCGCCCGACGCTCTGGGCCCCGTCATCCGGAGTGGAGACAGCCTGAAGGATGCCCTCCTGACCATGGTGGCCTGCGGCCGGGCCAGCCTCCCGGTCGTGAACGTCGACGGGACTCTGCGCGGCCGGGTCACCCTCCAGGGGCTGCAGACGGCGCTCGCCGGCCAGGAGAAGGACCGTCGCCCCCAGGGTGCCGCCCGAGGCCAGGGAACCCATGCGTGAGACCTCGTCGTGACGTATCTCTTGGCGAACGGACCGGCCGTCTGGCGGCTCAGCGTCCAGCATATGGAGATCGCCGGCCTCTCGTGCCTGCTGGCGATTCTGATTGCCTTCCCCCTGGGCGTCCTCTTGAGCCGGGTCCGCTGGCTCACCGGGCCCGTCCTGGGGACCGCCGGCATCTTCTATACCATCCCGAGCCTGGCCCTCTTTGCCCTGCTGATTCCGATCCTGGGGCTGGGCATGAAGCCCACGGTGCTGGCCCTCGTCCTCTACTCGCAACTCACGCTCATCCGGAACACGGCCGTGGGGATCAGCGAGGTGGATCCGGCCCTGGTCGAGGCGGCCCGGGGGATGGGAATGACCGGGGTGCAACGCTTCTGGCGGGTGGAAATGCCCCTGGCCGTTCCCGTGGTCCTGGCCGGCGTCCGGACCGCCACCGCCATGGCCATCGGGCTGACGACGATCGCTGCCTACATTGGCGCCGGCGGGTTGGGCGTCCTGATCTTCCAGGGCATCTCCACCGCCCACACGGACCAGGTGCTGGCCGGAGCGCTGGTCGTCTCGGCCATCGCTCTCGTGGCCGATCTGGTCCTGGCGCTCCTCCAGCGGGCGTTGGGGTCGGTCACAGGAGTGCGCGCGTGGGCGTCCTGAGCTACATGGCGGAGCATCCCGGCCACATCCTGGCGCTGACGCGAGCGCATCTCTGGATCTCCCTCCTGGCCACTGGGATCGGCACCGTCCTGTCCATCCCTCTGGGGGTCCTGGTGCACCGGGTCCCGGCCACCCGGGCCCCCGCTCTCGCCCTGGTCAACGCGGGACAGACGATCCCCAGCCTCGCCTTGCTCGGCCTGATGCTGCCGGTCTTCGGCATCGGCTTCACATCTGCCCTGCTTGCCATCACCGCCCGAGCGCTTCTGCCGATCCTCTTGAACACGTATGCCGGGCTGCTTTCCATCCCACGCTCCACGATCGAGGCTGCCCGGGGAATGGGGATGACGGACCCACAGATCCTGTGGCGCGTGGAATTCCCCTTGGCATTGCCAGTCATCCTCGCCGGGATTCGGACCGCGCTCGTGATCAGTATCGGCGTGGCGACGCTGGCCGCCTACATCGGTGCGGGCGGCCTCGGCGATCTGATCTTTCAGGGGATTGCAATGGTGGACGCCCCGTTGCTTCTGGCGGGAGCGATTCCCACGGCCATTCTGGCCTTTGCAGCGGATGGCCTCGTGGGCTGGATCGAGCGGCGACTGATGCGTCCGATGACCTCTGGATGATGAGGGAGCATGCAGAATCCGGAGAATGGATCGAGGGGGTAGCCGGAGTTTCTGACAACCTGGAGAAGGGAGGGTGCCATGAGGTCACTGCGAGCGTTCGCGTTGGGGCTGGCCTTGTTACTGCCCCTGGCGGTTCCGGCAGGGGCCGCGGAGAAACCGACGGTGGTCGTGGGCTCCAAGGGGTTCACGGAGCAGCTCCTCCTTGGGCACATGGTGGCGCTGTTGCTGGAGGACACCGGCCTGAAGGTGGACCGAAAGATTGGGCTCGGCGGTACCGCCCTGGTCCACCAGGCGCTGGCCAGCGGCCAGGTGGATGTTTACGTGGAGTACACGGGGACCGGCCTGGTCACCATCCTGAAGGAGCCGGTCCAGTCGGACCCCCAGAAGGTGTACGACATCGTTCAGCGTCTCTACAAGGAACGATTCAAAGCCGCCTGGTTGAAGCCGTGGGGTTTCAACAACACCTATGCCCTGGTCGTGCGGAAAGATGACGCCATCCGGCTGAAGCTGACGAGAATCTCGGACCTGATCGGGCCGGGCGGCATCATGGTCTTCGGCGCGACCCAGGAGTTCGTCGTCCGCCCCGACGGCCTCCCGGGCCTGACCAAGAACTACGCCGGTCTCGCCTTTAAGGAGGCGAAGGGCATGGCGCCGGATCTTATTTACGATGCCCTCAAGAACAAGCAGGTGGACGTGATCTCCGGGTTTGCCACCGAGGGGCGCATCCCGGCCATGGATTTTGTCGTGCTGCAGGACGACAAGGGGTACTTCCCGCCTTACTTCGCCGCCCCGGTGGTTCGCGATGACCTGCTGGCCAGGGCGCCGGAGGTCGCCGAAGCTCTGAACCGCGTCGCCGGCCGGCTGGATGATGGCACGATGGCAAAGCTCAACTACGAGGTCGCCGGCAAGAAGCGCAGCCCCGAGGAGGTCGCCCGCGAGTTCCTGAAGGCCCAGCGGTCGATTAAGTAGGCCCGGAAAGGCCAGTTGAACCGCCAAGCGCGCAGAGCACGCAAAGAAATCCCCGATATCTCCGGCTCTCGCGAGGAACATCCAAGAGGGAGTCTGGAAGATTCTGGAGAGCAGTATGTTTTGGATTTCGTGAGATTCGTCGGCCCCTTGCGGTCTTGGCGCGCTCTGCGGTGAAATATTCGGCCTGAGTCGGAGGATAACATTATGACCCGAGAGAAACAGAAGAGGGGGATCCTGGAGCGGCTGAAGGACGGCGGAGTTCTCGGCGATGGCGGGTACATCCTCGAACTGGAGCGGCGCGGATACGTCCAGGCAGGCCCCTACACGCCCGAGGTCGCCATAGAGCACCCGGAGGCCCTCCGGCAGCTTCACCAGGAATTCCTGCGGGCCGGATCGGATGTCCTCCAGGCCCTGACCTTCTACGCCAGCCGGGACAAGTTGGCCACGACTGGCTACGCCAACCGGATGGAAGCCATCAACCGGTCCGCCGTCCGCATCGCCCGCGAGGTTGCAGGGGATCAAGCCCTGGTGGCGGGGACCCTGTGTGTGACCTGGCAGTACAGGCCGGGCAACGCTCAGGCTCGCGCCCGGGTTCGCCGATTGTTCGAAGAGCAGATTACCGCCCAGGCAGCCGAGGGGGTCAACTTTTTTATCTGCGAGACCCTTCACTACGTCGGTGAGGCTGTCCTGGCGACCCGAGCGATCAAGCAGGCTGGCTACCCGGCGATGGTCACCCTGAACTTCAAGGGCTCGGAACAGAGCTCGGACGGCCACGAGCCGGAAGAGGTCGCCCGCATCCTGATCGGTGAGGGTGCTGACATCGTCGGCGCGAACTGCGGCCGCGACCCGGCCCGTATGCTACCCATCGTAGAGAAGATGCGAAAGGCGGTGAAAACGGGATACATTGCGGCCCAGCCGGCGGCCTATCGGACCCGCGAGGACATTCCCTACTTCATGGGCCGGCCCGAGTTCCCGCTGGGGTTGGATCCGCTGACGCTCACCCGAGGCGAGATGGCTGCCTACGCGGTCCGGGCTCGGGACATGGGCGTTAACTACATCGGCGCGTGCTGCGGGACGGTCGCGGCGCATATCCGCTCGATGGCCGAGGCCTTGGGTCGGAAACCTGCTGCCGGCGCCAAATCCCCCGAACTGGAGAAGCACCCGATCCTGGGCACGCCCAGGAGCCTCAAGGGCCGCGTGCGGACCGGCCGCTGATCCGTCAGGAACACCCCGCAGCCTGGCCGCGGCGAAGCGCCCTTGCGCCTGGCCCCGTCGGGGTGTCGCGCAGGCCCACCAGGTCAGCCAGGATGCCTGAGATGGCCGCCCCTCCTCCCCATCCGCAGAATGGACTTGACATGAAGGATGCGCCGTAGTGAAATAGTGGAACTATGTTGCATAATACGCAACACAAGAAGAAGCGCCACATCGCGATCCAGTCGGTGAGCCGCGCCCTTCGGATTTTGATGCTCTTCTCGCCGGAGCGTACCGCCTGGGGGGTTATGGAGGTGGCGAGGACGCTGCGCCTTCACAAGAGCACCGCCTCCCGGCTGATGGGCACGCTGGAGGGTGAGGGCTTTCTGGAGAGCGATCCCCTGACGGGCAAGTACCGGCTCGGGCTCCAGGTGGTGATGCTGGCGAATAGTGCCGCACGCAGCGGAGATCTCCGCACCCTGGTAAAGCCGGCGATGGAGGAGTTGTCGCGAGCGACACAGGAAACGATCAACCTTACGCTCATCCAAGGAAGGGAGTGCGTAAACATCGAGCAGATTCCCAGCCCCCACCGGATCAAGAACATTGGGTGGATCGGGCGCCGAACGCCATTGCACTGCACCTCCACTGGGAAGGCCATGCTGGCTTTCCTGTCGCCCGATGAAAGGGCAAAACTCCTGCCCCGCCGGCTCGAACGCCACACCTCTCAGACCATTACGCGACGGGACCGGCTCATCAAAGAATTGAAGGAGATCCGCCGCCGAGGCTATGCGGTGGCACAGGAGGAGCTGGAAGAGGGCCTCACCGCCGTCGCAGCCCCAATCGTGGATCAGGCGGGAAAGGTGATGGCGGCCCTGGCCGTCTCCGGACCGAGCTTTCGCCTCCCGCCGGAACGGCTCCTGGATGCGGCATCGCGCGTCGTCAAGGCGGCAACCAGGATCTCGCGGCGCCTAGGGTATGCGGGCGACTTGCCCGAGTAACTGGACGGAAAGGAGAGAACGTGCCGACGGAATGGCAGGACCAGGCAGAGGTAGTTGTGATCGGGGCGGGCATTCACGGGATGAGTACGGCCTACAACCTGGCCGCCCGAGGTTGCCCGAACGTCGTGGTGGTGGAGAAGGGGAGCATCGGCTCCGGGGCTACCGGGCGATCGGGCGGGATCGTGCGGCAGCAGTACACGAACGCCCCCATGATCGAGCTGGCGATGCGGAGCCGGCAGATCTTCGAGACCCTGCAACATGAAATCGGCGGTGATCCCGGGTTCGTCCAGAATGGCTACATCTTCCTGGCCACCGAACGGGAGGCCCGCGGGCTGGAGTACGTCGTGGCAACCCAGCAACGCCTGGGGATCAAGTCCGACCTGGTACCGTTCAGCGTGGTCCGGGAGATCTTTCCCGATATCAACCTTGAGGGCATCGCCTTGGCGGCCTTCGAGCGGGATTCGGGCTACGCCGAGCCGCAGAGCACGCTGATGGCCTACGTGGACAAGGCCCGGGAGCTGGGAGTCAAGATCCACCAAGACACCCGGGTTGTCAACCTCCTGACCTCCAACGGGCGCATGACCGGCGTCGAGACGACCCGCGGGAAGATCCGGTGCGAGCACGTGGTCGCGGCCGCCGGCCCGTGGAACAGTCAGATCTGCGCCATGGCAAGAATCTCCCTTCCTTTCCGGTTCATTCGACTCCAAGAGGCGGTGGTCCGGCCCGTAGACGGGTACAGCAAGTTCCTGCCCACCCTCCATTGTGAGAAGCGCGTGCTCTATGTCCGACCCGAAACCGGGGGGTTGGTCCTGGGCGGCGGAACCCCGAAGGCGGAAGAGCAATGGGACCACCCAGATCGGTTCCGGGAGACGGCCGATCCCGAATTCGTCGTAGAGTTCGCCCAAGCCCTCAGCGCGACCATGAACCGGTTCGCCAATGCCGACTTCGTCCGGGGATGGGCTGGGATCGGCGGCATGACGCCTGACAATCACCCGGTGATCGGGGCGCTGCCCGGCGCATCGCGGCTTTGGCTCGCCGCGGATAGCTCGCACGGCTTCAAGCTAGGCCCCGTCATGGGCCGCTTGATGGCAGAACTGATCCTCCTGGGGCGAACGGAGACGATGGATATCCAACCCTTTAGTTATTCCCGGTTCGCCGAGGGCGAAACCTTCAAATCAAAGTATACGAACTTTCCCTGGTTCTGACTTCCCCGTCGGAATCCCGGGCGAGCCTGCCGGGGAAGCCGACAGTGCCGTCGTTATTCTCAGCGGCTCCGGTTGGAGCGGGAGGGGATCATGGCTAAGCGAAGTTGGGTCTTGCTCGTCCTCATGGTGGTCGCGCTGGGGGCGGTCGGACAGGCAGGTGTGCCGGCGACGGCCGACGCCCAGGAGAAACCAGAGAAGATCAGCGTCATCTACGGCGGATCAACCTGGCTCTCGCATTGGCCGGTCGAGGTGGGCATGCGGAAGGGGTTCTTCCAGGCCGAAGGACTGGGGGTGCTGTGGCAGGGCTTCTACGCCAGCTCGGACCGCATGGGTGCGCTGGCCTCTGGCGACCTGGATCTCGCAGGCACGGGATCGATCTCCGCCATTGCCCTGATGGCGGCGGGCTCGAACGCCTTCTATGTCGTCGCGGCCCCGGACTCCTACGCGACGGTCGAGGGCATCATCGCCCAGAGGGGCATCCAGACCATCAAAGATCTGAAGGGCAAGAAGCTGGCGGTGACCTTCGCCTCCAGCGCCCACGTCCTCGTGTTGGACGTGTTGGAGCAGGCGGGGCTGGATTCTCGCAAGGATGTGGACTTGATCAACATGAAGGTCTCCGACATGCCCGCGGCCTTCCGCAACAACGAGATCCAGGCGGCCGCCACCTGGACACCCACCTTTGAGAAGATGCGGGCCATGCCCGGGGCCAAGGAGCTGCTCAACGACAAGGAGTTCAGTCTCTTCAAGAAATACGAGTTCGGCCCGGGGCCGGACCTGCTGGTGGTCCGCCGGGAGTTCGCGGACAAGAATCCCAAGACGACCCGTGCCTTCCTGCGGGGCTATTTCAAGGCCGCCGAGTTCATGCGGACGAATCCGGACGAGGCGGCCCAGATCCTCGCGAAGTTCACGGGCCTGCCGGTGGAGGAGCAGAAGAAAGGGATCACGGATACGACCTGGTACGCGCCGGCCGACCAGCAGCGTCTGCTGGTGAGCCCTGGCGGCTTCGTGCAAGGCCTGAAGCAGTTGGGGGATTTCCTCGTCCGCCACAAGCAGATCTCCAGCGCCCCCGCCGTGGACCGGTGGGTCAACGTCAATTTCCTGCCAGGCCGGTAACGCCGTTCCGGCGATCCGGGTCCCCCGGAGGTGTCGGCGCGCGACGCCCCCGGGGCGCCCGACAGGGGTCACGACGATGCGGTTCCTCGAGCGACGGTTGGGGTTCGTGGGCTTCTGCTCGTTCCTCGCCTTTGTGAGCGTGTGGGAGGCCGTAACACGGGGCGGATGGATCGAGCCGCTCTTCCTCCCGGCACCCAGCCGCGTACTGCAGCGCGCGGTCCTCATGTATCAGGACCAGAACCTCGTCGTGCACGTCCTGGCCAGCGCGCGGCGGGTCCTAGTGGGATTCGCCATCGCCGCCGTCGCCGCGGTTCCGCTGGGCATCCTCTTGGGGAGTTCCCGGCTCCTGCGCGCCGCGGTCGATCCACTGCTGTCCATAATCCGACCGCTCCCCTCCATGTCCTGGATCCCGCTCTCCCTGCTCTGGCTGGGCATTGCGGAGTCCCAGAAGTACTCCATCGTCTTCATGGGCTCGTTCGCCCCCAGCGTGCTGTACGTCATGGAGGCCACCCGGAACATCGATCCGCTATTCGTCCGCGCAGCCCGGAATCTCGGCGCCAGCCGGACCGCAGTCCTCTACGAGGTGGTCCTGCCCGGTGCGCTCCCGAGCATCCTGGCCGGCCTGAAGGTCATGCTGGGCATCGCCTGGACCACCGTGATCTCGGCGGAGCTGGTCGCGGCGAAGACCGGCTTGGGCTTCTTGATTATGAACGGGAAGGAGTATTTCCTGACCGAGCAGGTCCTACTGGGGATGGCGCTGATCAGCGCCACCGTCGTGTGCATTGACCGAACCTTCACCTGGGTCGAGCGCCGCCTGATTCCCTGGCGGGTGGAGGCGACCCGGTGACCCTGATCGAAATCGCGAACGTCTCCAAGAGTTTCCCGACCGGGCAGGGGCCTGTGGAGGCCCTGCGGGACATCCACATGACGATTGAGCCGGGTGAGTTCGTCTGCATCGTGGGGCCCTCCGGCTGTGGCAAGTCCACCCTGCTGAATATGGTGGCGGGGTTCGAACAACCGACCCGGGGCCAGATCCTCCTCCAGGGGAAACCGATCACCACCGTCACATCCCGGTGTGGGATGGTGTTCCAGCAATACGCCCTGTTTCCATGGAAGACGATGGCCGAGAACATCGAGTTCGGGCTGAAGATGCAGGGTCTCGGGAGGGTGGAGCGGCGAGAGCGGATCCGCGAGTACCTCCGGCTCATGGGACTGGAGGGCTTTGAGGACGCCTACCCGGACGCCCTCTCCGGCGGGATGAAGCAGCGGGCGGCCATCGCCCGGGTGCTCGCCAACGACCCCGAGGTTCTCCTGATGGACGAGCCGTTTGCATCCCTGGATGCCATGACCCGCCAATTGCTGCAGGAGGAACTCCTGCGAATCTACGATGTGAGCAAGAAGACCATCCTCTTCATCACCCACTCCATTGATGAGGCGTTGCTCCTTTCGACCCGCGTGTGCGTGATGAGCGCCCGTCCCGGCAGGATCATGGCTTCCCTGCCCAACACGCTTCCCTTCCCCCGGGATGCGTCGGCCCAGTTGTCAGAAACGTATCTCCGCCTCAAGACCAGTATCTGGGATTCAGTTCAGGCGGAGGTCCAGAAGACGCTCCGCCTGAAGGTGTCTCCCTCCTAGATCGACATTCCCCACCGAACTTCCGCAAGTGGCATACCCCCCATGCGACCTCTGTGCTGATCCGCTCATTTGTCCGGCTGGGTGACCATTCTGCCGCCGACGCCCCCGTCCCCGGTGAAGTGTGATATCATAAGATTCCGACATCGGAGGGGGGACAGGTGGGGCCGGGCGGTGGAGCGGGGCGACCTCGTGCCGTTCGGCGGTTGACCGGGGATGGTTGCCCAGGTATGGTGAGCCCTGCCGCAGTGCCGGGTGAACGGCCGGCCACAGGCGGAGGGTCGGCCGAGAAGGCGTACGTGGAGGGGTCATGGGAAAACGCAAGCGGAAGTCCACGCCGATCCCGAAAACCCAGACGCGCTCGCCCTGGGCGCGCCTCCTGGTTCCGGGCGTCCTCGCCCTAGCGGTGGTGGCGGGCGTGAGCGCCTGGTTCATCTTTCAGAAAGGCGGCCCGCAGGTCGTTGCCGCCCAGTACCGGGGTGGGCCCAGGCTGGCGGTGGACAAGGAACTGATTGACTTCGGCGCCGTCCGGTTCGAGAAATTCGTCCGGGCCAGCTTCCGGCTGCGTAACGTGGGCGACAAGCCGCTGCGGCTGCCGGCATATCCGCCGGTGGACGCGGTCGAAGGGTGCTGACCCCCCAAAGCGGTCGTCGGTGCGACGACCTTGGATCCCGGGCAAGAAACAGACCTCTCCACGGAGTTTACCATGCACGAAGGGATGGGTGGGCCCCACCTGTTCACGATCCGCCTCCAGACCAATGA